>NZ_MEGQ01000055.1:0-16185 GCF_001725585.1 Thiomonas sp. SCN 64-16
GGAATCTCGATGTGGAATTCGTCTTCCAGCGCCATGACCAGTTCGACCGTGTCCAGAGAATCGGCGCCCAGATCATCCACGAAGGATTTTTCGTTGGTCACCTGGTCTTCGGCAACGCCCAGTTGCTCGGCGATGATTTTCTTGACGCGCTGTTCGATGTCACTCATTGAAACCTCCAGTGGAAATATGAAAAATTTTAGCAAGCGCCGAAGCTGACTTGGCGACAGGCCGAGAGCATAACCCCGCCCGGCGACAACGTCGCGCGTTTCGGCAGGTGTTATTGCATGTACATGCCGCCGTTCACATGCAGAACGGCGCCGGTGATGTAGGCCGCCAAGGGCGAGGCCAGAAAAGACACCGCATGCGCGATCTCTTCAGGCTTGCCCAGACGACCCAGGGGAATGCGCGCCAGCATCGGCTGGGTCTGCGCCTCGGTCAGCGCCCGGGTCATGTCGGTATCGATGAACCCCGGCGCCACGCAATTGACTGTGATGTTGCGGCTGCCTAGCTCTTGCGCCAGCGCTCGGGTCATGCCCGCCACGCCGGCCTTGGCCGCGGCGTAATTGGCCTGCCCCGGATTGCCGGACGCGCCGACGACCGAGGTGATGTTGACGATGCGGCCGTAACGCTGCTTCATCATGGTGCGCATCACAGCGCGCGACATGCGGAACACACTGCTCAGATTGGTCGAAATCACGGCGTCCCAGTCGGCGTCGCTCATGCGCATGGCCAGCATGTCGCGAGTGATGCCGGCATTGTTCACCAGGACCTGCAGCCCGCCTTCGGCTTTGACGATCCCGTCGACCAGACGGGCACCCGCCTCGGCGTCGTTCACATCGAGCACAGCCCCTCGCCCGCCGAAGGCCTGCAGGGCCTCGGTAATGGCGTTTGCGCCGGACTCCGAGGTCGCCGTGCCGATGACGCGAGCGCCCGCGGTAGCCAGATCTGCCGCTATGGCCGCGCCGATGCCGCGCGATGCGCCCGTGACCAGGGCGATCTGACCGGCAAGTGCTTGGGCGGTGGAAGTGTCAGGGGAGGAATTGCTCATGCCAAGGCGGTTTGAAGGGAAGGAATCGCGGACAGATCGTCCAGGGCAAATGATTGCAGGGCGGGATCGATCCGGCGGGTCAGGCCATGCAGCACTTTACCCGGGCCACATTCGACCAGCGTCGTGCAGCCCGCCTTCGCGATGGCCTGCACGCACTCGACCCAGCGCACGGCATGACACGCCTGACGCGCCAGCGCGTCGCGGATTTGATCGGGATCGGTTGGATGCGCCACGTCCACATTATTGATCAGCGTGATCTGCGGCGCCTTGATCGGCACCCCTTGCAGATAGGCGCGCAACTGGTCGGCCGCGCCCCGCAGCAGACTGCTGTGAAACGGCGCCGAAACCGCCAGCGGCAAGGCGCGCTTGGCCCCCGCCGCTTTCAACACTTCGCAGGCGCGCGCCACGGCGGCTTGCGTCCCGGCGATCACCACCTGGCCCGGAGAATTGAAGTTGACCGCTTCCACCGCTTCGCCGGTCTCCTGCGCCGCCTGGGCACAGCCGGCACGCACGGCGGCATCGTCCAGACCCAGCACGGCCGCCATGCCGCCGGCCCCGATGGGAACCGCGTCCTGCATGGCCTGGGCGCGAAATCGCACCAAGGGCAAGGCATCGGACAGCGTGAGGCTTTCGGCCGCGACCAGCGCGGTGTATTCGCCCAGACTGTGTCCGGCGACAAAGTCGGGTTTGCGCCCGCCCTCGGCCAGCCAAAGGCGATAAAGCGCCACGCCCGCAGTGAGCATGACGGGTTGGGTGTTGGTCGTCAGATTGAGTTGCTCGGCGGGACCCTGCGCGATCAGAGCGCCCACATCCTGCGACAGGGCCGCGCTGGCCTCCTGCAGGGTGGCGCGCACAGCAGGATGATCGGCCACTTTATCGAGCATGCCGACGGACTGTGAACCTTGCCCGGGGAAAACGAACGCAAATGTCATGGAGGTACAGGAGTTGAACGTCTGCAAGACTCAGTAATCGACGACCGAAGCGCCCCAGGTCAAGCCGCCGCCGACGGCTTCGAACAGCAAGGTGTCGCCGCGCTGAATCTGCCCGCTGCGCACGGCGACATCGAGCGCCAGCGGAATCGAAGCGGCCGAGGTGTTGCCGTGCTGATCGACCGTCACGACGATTTTGTCGAGCGGAATGCCGAGTTTTTTGGCGGTATGCGTCATGATGCGGATATTGGCCTGATGCGGCACCATCCAATCCACATCGGCGGGCAAGCGGTCGGCCTTGGCCAGCGCCTCGCGGGCCACGTCTTCGAGCACGTGGACGGCTTGCTTGAATACCGCCTGTCCGTCCATTTTCAGGAAAGGACTGCCCGCAACCTGGCCGCTCGACACGCGCCCCGGAGTGCACAGGATGGACGATTGCCGGCCGTCCGCATGCAGCGCGCTGGCCAGCACACCCGGGGTTTCGCTGGCACTGAGCACCACAGCGCCAGCGCCATCGCCAAACAGCACGCAGGTAGTACGGTCATTGAAGTCGAGAATCTGCGAAAACACCTCGGCGCCGATGACTAGGGCATGCCGCGTCATACCGCTGCGCACAAACTGATCGGCCACGGTCAGGGCGTAGACGAATCCGGCGCATACCGCCTGCACGTCGAAGGCCGCGCCTCCGGCGGCACCAAGACGGCCCTGGATGAGGGCCGCGTTGGAAGGAAAAATCATGTCCGGCGTGGACGTGGCCACAATGATCAGGCCAATGTCATGGGCCTGCAGTCCGGCCGATTCGAGGGCGCGACGGGCAGCTTGTTCGCCGAGATCGACACTGGTCGTGCCTTCTTCAGCGAAGTGACGAAAGCGGATGCCGGTACGTGCCACGATCCATTCATCACTGGTTTCGACGCCGCGCTCAGCCAGATCGGCCGCCAGTTCGTCGTTGCTGATTTTGCGCGGAGGCAGTGCGCTGCCGGTGCCGGAAATACGGGAATAGGAGGACATGGAACAGATCGTTCAGAGAGGTGCAGCGGGGTGACTCAACTCGCCGGAGCGAGCGCGGCCCCGGCGGGTGATGACTCGTGCATCACTTCGAGAATTCGTTCGGTATGGCGCACCACGTCACCCTGCACCGCTTCATGCGCACGTAGCAGCGCCTGCTCGAAGCCAAAGGCATCCGCCGAGCCGTGGCTCTTGACGACCAGGCCGCGCAGGCCCAGCAGGGCCGCGCCGTTGTAACGGCGGTGATCGACGCGCTTGCGGAATCGTTTGAGCACTGGCATGGCGAACAGCGCCATCAACTTGCTCAGCGGCGTGCGGGTGAACTCTTCGCGGATCATGCCAGAGAGCATTTGCGCCAGACCTTCGGAGGTCTTGAGCGCGACGTTGCCGACAAAACCATCGCACACGACGATATCGGTCGTGCCCTTGAAGATGTCGTTGCCCTCGACGTTGCCGTAAAACCGCAGACGCCCGAGCGCATCGGCTTCGCGCAGCAGTTCAGCCGCCCGCTTGATGGTGTCGTTGCCTTTGATCACCTCTTCGCCGATATTGAGCAGCCCAACCGTCGGCTGCGCATGCCCACCGGCCTCCGCATACGCCGTACCCATGACAGCGAACTGCAGCAGGTGCAACGGCTCGCAATCGACGTTGGCGCCCAGATCGAGCATCAGCGTGCCCTCGCCCTTCTGGTTGGGCAGATAGGTCGCGATGGCGGGTCGTTCAATGTCGAGCAGGGTCTTGAGCAAATAACGCGCAAGCGCCATCAAGGCGCCGGTATTGCCAGCTGATACGCAGGCCTGCGCACGACCGTCCCGCACCTGCTCGATGGCGCGGCGCATGGACGAATCGCGTTTGCGGCGCAACGCAACCTCGACCGGATCGTCGGAAGTCACCACCTCACTCGCCGCGACGAATTCGATGCGCGCATCGTTTTTCAGGCGCAACGACTCCAGCAGCGGCATGACGGCCTCAGACTGGCCGACCAGAATCAGCCGACTGTCCGGATGCGCCTGCAAAAATTGCACGCAGGCTGGCAGGGTCACTTTCGGACCATGGTCTCCGCCCATCAAATCGACGGCCAGAGTGGAACTCATGACACAACGGGCGCCAGCATCGAAGGCCCCTTCGCAGGCACGCATGACAAACTAACGCCCCACATATGCAGGCGACGCATGGTGCGCAAAGGCAAGCGCTTACTCGTCAGATTTGGTCTTGACCACTTTGCGCCCACGGTAAAAACCGTTCGGGCTGATGTGGTGGCGCAGATGCGTTTCGCCCGTGGTCGGCTCAACTGCCAACGGCGGCGCGCTCAAAAACTGGTGGGCACGGTGCATGCCACGCTTCGAAGGTGATTTCTTGTTTTGCTGGACGGCCATGGCAATCCCCTGTGAAAAAGCTGATCATTATATGCGATGGCTCTGCCCCGCGACATAGCCCACTAGCGTTTCTTTTTTGGACCGTCGAGCAGATCGCGCAGATTGGCGAAGGGGTGCTGGCGTTCCTCGGCAGGCGCCTCATCGGTGCGCGAAGGCGTCGGCTCGGGCGCGTCACGCTGCGGGCAGGCGTCATGCATGGGCACGATGGGCAGGGCGAGGATGAGTTGGTCCTCGATGAGACTCAGCACATCCACGGGATGGATCGCGGGCAGCGCCTCGTCTTCGGCCTCGACTTCGGCCTGAGTCAGTTCCGGTTCTTCGGCCACCAATCGAAAATCGACGGCTTCGTCAACCGCATATTGCATGGCCTGCAGACAGCGCTGGCAGATCAGCGGAAGCGCCCCACGCACTTGCAAAGTCACCATGGCCTGCGGGCGCATGCCGATCCGTTCGCGCTGAAAACCCTGTAGCGCCCATTGCACTGGAGGCCCTTGCGTGCTCGACAACAATTCGCTTAGGCGGGACAGGTTCGGCAGCGGCAACCGGCCGTGCAGTTCTCCGCCGGAACGGGCGAAGTCGAACAAGGTCAGCGCACGGGGCGGCATCGACCCGGGGTCGGGAGGGCTTGTGGAGTGCAGTTGGGACATCACCTGAGTTTACCGGCTGCAACATCTCGCCGAGACAGGGCGCAGTCCCTCTCCTACACTACGGAGTATGCAAAAAAAGTGATCCATATCACTTCGACCCACCAAAAATAGGATGAGATTGATGAACAGTATTGCGCAGTGGTTCCCCCTGGGTTGGGAGCCTTTTCTTTATGGCGGTATTTTCATCGGACTGGGCGTCAGCGTGCTGTTCTGGCTGACTGGCCTGATCGGCGGCGTCAGTACCGCTTACACCGCGGTTTGGTCGCTGGTGTCGCGTCATCCGTTTTTTCAACACGAAAAATTCATTTCGACCCGTAACTGGCGCTTGATGTACGGACTGGGTCTGATCGTCGGTGCAGTGGTGTTCACCTACACCCTCGGGCATGGCGAAGGCTTCGTGACCAGAGTGCCGCTGTGGCAGTTGTTCCTCGGCGGCATCGTCGGCGGGTTTGGCGCCCGCATGGGGGGGGGCTGCACCTCGGGGCACGGCATCTGCGGCGTCGGGTCTGGGCAGTTGCCATCCATTCTCGCGGTGATCATTTTCCTGTGTACCGCCGTCATCACGGCCCATGTGGTTCGCGCCTTGGGAGGGTTCTGAAATGCAACGTGTTCCTCCTTTCGCAGTGATGCTTTCGGCCTTGTTCGCCGGGGCCTTGTTCGGCTTCGGTCTGGCGCTGTCCACCATGGTCAAGCCCGAGGCCATTCTGCAGTTTCTGCTGCTCAAGAATCTCGGTCTGCTGCTGGTGATGGGAGGCGCTGCCGGCGTGACCTTCATCGCCTACCACCTGCTGCCCCGACTGATGAAGCGGCCGGTCTTTGGCGTGGTGTTCGGCAAACACCCCTCGCATCTGGACGCGCGCACCCTGATCGGCGCCGCGATTTTTGGCGTGGGCTGGGGGCTGAGCGGCGTGTGTCCAGGCCCGGCCATTGCAGGCCTGGGGGTGGGCAACTGGCCGCTTCTGCTGAGCATTGCGGGCATACTCATCGGCGCATGGCTGCATGGCCGGTTTTTCGGCAAGCATTGATGACGGGGCCGGCTGATCCCGTTCTGGTTCTCGCGTCGACCTCGCGCTATCGCGCTGAGTTGCTCCAACGCCTGCGCGTGCCTTTTTCTAGCCGAGCGCCCGAGGTGGACGAAACCCGCAGAGTTGATGAGTCTGCGCTCGATCTGGCGCTGCGGCTGGCGGCTGAAAAGGCCGCCGCGGTGGCGCGTACTGCACCAGGCTGCTGGGTGATCGGCTCCGATCAGGTGTGCATGTTGGGGGGCGAAGCGCTCGGCAAACCCGGCTCCCATGCGGCTGCGGTCGCTCAGTTGCAGCAACTCAGCGGGCGTGACGCCGTGTTCCACACCGCGGTTTGCGTCATCGGCCCAGACGGCGGCGTACAAGTGCGCAACTGCCCCACCGAAGTACGATTCCGTAAGCTGAGCCCGGCGGAAATCGAAACCTATCTGACGCTGGACGCACCCTACGACTGCGCGGGCAGCGCCCGCTCGGAATCGCTCGGCCCTGCGCTGCTCAAGCACATGCGCAGCGACGATCCGACCGCCTTGATCGGCCTGCCCCTGATCGACCTTTGCGACATGCTGCGCCTGAGCGGTTTCGACGTGCTGGCGCGAGCGCTGAATTCCAGATCAGCGCAGCGACCAGCCCAGGTTTGAGAGTTCGCGCACCGCGCCCATGCCCAGCGAGGCGCCAAAACGCTTGGCCAGACGCTCGGCCACGTTTTCCTGCAGGGTGTAATCGACGATTTCCGGCGCTTTGATCTTGTCGCGGGCGATCTGATCCACGTCCCCGTAGCCGTCGGCCAGGCCTTGCTGCACGGCTGATTCGCCCGTCCACACCAGGCCGGAGAAGGTCTCGTCATTCACTTTCAATCGTGCACCGCGACCTTTTTCCACCGCCGCGATGAACTGTTTGTGAATCTGCTCCAGCATGCCCAGGGCGTAGGTTTTCTGGTCCTCGGGCATGGGGGTGAAGGGATCCATGAACCCCTTGTTGGCGCCCGCGGTGAGCAAGCGACGGGTTACGCCGAGCTTGTCCATCAGGCCGGAAAAGCCGAAGCCGTCCATCAACACGCCGATGGAGCCCACCAGACTGGCCGGATTCACATAGATGTCATTCGCCGCCGCCGCCACGTAGTACGCGCCGGAGGCGCACACCTCTTCGCAGACGGCGTACACCGGCTTGTTGTATTTGGCGCGAAGCCGCTCGATCTCGGCAAAAATCTGGCTCGCCTGCACCGGGCTGCCGCCCGGGCTGTTGATGCGCAGGATGACGCCGCGCGTGTCCGGGCTGGAAAACGCATCCTGCAAGGCCGCATTGATATTGTCGGCACTGGCCTGCGAGCCGATGGAGATCTCGCCGTTGAGCTCGATCAGCGCCGTATGCGGCCCGGTGGCGGTGCTGCTACCGAACTCGGCGATCATGCCGCCGAAAAAGATCAGCGCCACGATGCCGAGCAGGACGAAGCGGAAAAAAATCGACCAGCGCCGCGCCCGTCGTTTTTCGTTCACCACCTCGAGCACCAGTTTTTCCAACACCTGCCGCTCCCACGCACCGGGTTGAGCGGACGACTCAGAACGTTGCGGGGGAAGATCTGGGGGGGATGCGCTCATGTTTCGGGCTCGGAGAATGAAAAACGGGACGGGTCGCCAGAATACCAGCGCTTTATTGACGCGCACGCACGTCTCGCGCCGACGGGCCGGACGGGTCTCGGCACGCCGGTTTGCGATTCGACAAGGATCAAGTTTGAGTTTTGTGTGACACTTTCCCACGTCTCAACATATCGGCCTTTCCTGGCTGTTCCATTTCCCTCAGTCCACCTCGCGCGAGATCCCATATGGCCCTTCGTCCCACCCTCATCGCCACCCTGCTTGCTCTGGGGGGTGTTTGCACCGCACAAGCCGAACCCGCACTCACGGTCGGCAACACGTTGTCCTTTTTCCAGGGCAAATTCGGCACCAACAACAACATCAACATCCGCTACGACGCCACCGACATTCAATACGGCGACAGCAACTGGCGCGTCAAACTCACGGTGCCCTACGTCTCTGAAAGCGGCCTGCCCGTCGGTTCCACCATCGTCGGCAACACGGTTGTGGGCGGCTCCGGTTCCACGCAAACCCGTTCCGCCAGCGGTCTGGGCGACGTGTGGCTGGCTGGGCATTACAAGATTTTCCAGGGCGGCGGTCTCACGCCCTCCATCACGCCCTACGCCAAAGTCAAATTCGGCACCGCTTCGTCCGACAACGGTCTGGGCACGGGCAAGAACGACTACGAGCTTGGGGTGGGCCTGCAGCAGATCGTGGGCAAAAGCTGGTTTCCGTTTGCCAATCTGGGCTACCGTTTCGTGGGCAACCCGGCCGGACAGAATCTGCGCAACATCGCCATCTATCAGTTTGGCGCCAGCTATGCGGCCAGCCAGCAGCATATTTTCACCTTGATGTATGCCGGTCAGCAGTCGATGGTGGCCGGGGCGTCCGCCCCCTCAGACCTGATTGCTGCGTGGAATTACAACCTCACCCCAAATGGCAGCGGGTTCCAGGTCTATGTGGACAAGGGCCTGAGCAACGGCAGCGCCAATTTTGGCGTCGGCATAGGCGGCCAGATCGTGTTCTGACCTCCGTTCTCACCTCGCCCTTGATGAAAAGGCCAGCGCAAGCTGGCCTTTTCATGGGCGCGGCACAGTGGGAATCTGCAGTCCGCTGGGCAAGGCAGGCGTCGTCACGCTGGGTGGGTTCACAACCGGCGGGGCCACTGTCGGCGGCACGACGACGGGCACTTGCGGCGGTGCGACCACGGGGGGCGCCACGGAGGGCATGTTGACGGCGGGCATTTGCGGCACCTGCGGCACGGCGGGCGCCGCGGGAATCGAGGGTGCGGTGAACCCCGGCTGGATCACCGTAGGCACTGTCGGCGCAACGAAGGCCGGGCTCGACAGGTTCAGCCCCGCACCGTTCGATATGAACTGGGGTGTCGCGCCGGTCACCGAGCCCTTATCACCCGCTTTTGCAGGAGGCGTCTGCCCACCTGCCAGGGGCGGCAGCGCAAATTGCAGCGCGTTCACATTCGGGATCACGCGCTCGACCGCCACCGTCTGCGCTGCTGTCAAGGTGCCGACGACGAACACCGGCGCGGCCTGCGACCGAGCGGCGGACTGCAATTGCGCCTGCAGCAGCGCGTCGGCGCCCCTGATCTGAAAGCCTTGCAATTCCCAACCTGGCCTGCCCTGCGACCCGGCCTGCAAAAAACCCACCATCGCCACACGCGTGCCGATGGGCGCGGCCAAGGGCGCTATCGCCTGAAGAGAATCGATCACATTTCCCTGGCTCTGCTGACTGCCGCGCGCCACGACCTCGGCGCCGACCGCCAACCCGGTTTGCGCCGCCCCGCTGCGCACCGACAGCCAGACACCACTGATCTTGACCCGCTGCAGTTGAGCGCTGGTCGCCTCGATTTTGCCGCGCAGCAAGAACGGCAAACCGTGTCCCGCGGGCGGAACCGAGAGCTGAGTCAGCCGCATCGCCTGCCAATGCCCCGCGCCTTGATCGAGCGCGCTAATGCGCACCTCGTCGCCCACCTTCAGGCGCGATAGCGGCAAAGGCTGATTTTCAGCGGTGCGCAACAAAGTGCCGGGCAGGATTTGCACGGTCTGGCCCAGCACCACCAGTCGCCCCTGAGATTGATCGATCTGCGACACGCGACCGATCACCGCATGGCTGATGTCCACCGCCAGCGCATCCAGCCGCCCGCCCTGCTCTACAGCATGGACGCGCACCAGATCGCCCAAATGCAGGCTTTTCTCGGACGCGGGCTGACCATCCGCGCGATAGCGTGTCTGCGCGGGCAGTTCATATTCGCCGCCGTTGACGAAAATGCTGCCGAAGCGCTGAACCGGGCCGATGGCCATGATTCCCGTCCCGCCGATTCCATCGGGACTGATGCCGGTGCCACCGATGCCGCCGGGGTCGATACCCGTACCGCCGATCCCGCCTGGCGTGGCCGCAATCGAGCCCGCCAGACCCAGCATCAACCCTAAGCAGGCTACGCCCACGAAGCGCAGCCCCGGGAGCCAGGCACGAACGACGGCTTTCAATGCGGCCTTCACGGCTGCTCCCCGGCTGAGTTCGAAGCGGGCATATCGTCTTCGTAGTAATAGACCCCGAGGCGCAGGCGCTTCTTGCTGGTTTGCGGCGCACCGAGATCGCCAGCTTGCGCGGATTGAGCCGTCTTTTCCGCCCGCACGATGCGCTGGTAGGCCTCCTGCAAAACCTGTTCACCGAGCTGACGCAGATCGTCGCGCACCTCGCCCGGCACGATGGGCGGCAGATCGTCGAAATAGACCGATTGCTCCAGATAAGTCGGCGTGCGACCTTCCAGGTTGTGCACCGTGGCCCGCAGATGGTCGCCGATATGCGCCCCCATGAAAGCCAGCCTGTCCTCGGGCAGATCGGAGACGTAGCCGCCGCGAGCCAGCCTCACCATGTCATCCTGCTGCTCCACCACGCCGGCGCGCAGCAGTTCATCCAGCACGGTACGCGGCCGCATGTCGGCCTTCACCAGCCGCACCAGATTTTCAAAACTGGCCGCGGCGCCCGCAGCGCGCAGCGGCAGGGCAAGCGGTTCACCTTGCGGGTCGCGATACGCCTCGCAAGCTACCCAGGCCGCCACCACCTGCGCCGACATATTGGCGCCATGCCGCAGGGCAATCTCACCCGATCCGCTCTGCAATTCTTCTCGCAGACGCCGGACTTCCTTGCGGTGGATGCCGCTGAGCAGACTCACACGGCTATCGGTCGGTACGGGTTTGCCGTCGCGCTGATCGAGCGCGATGACTTCGCCCACATAGACAAATTTGAGCAGCTCGGCCAGAGCGCCATAAGTCCAGCCCTGCGTAATGAGATAGCGCACGAAGGGCCGCAAGATGGACAGGGCGGCAGATTTGAGAGCGGCGGACATGGTGAAAGGATAAACGAAGCGATTCGGCTTGACGTGGGAAATTTTGCCACTATTATAAACACAAGCGCTTCAGTGGGAATGTTTACCACGCTGCGTGAATCATCCTTCCTTCTTTCAGGAGAACATCATGTCCAAGACCCGTACCCTCGCCGTTCTGTCCGCCGCTGTTGCGGCCGCTTCGCTCTCCATCGGTCTCGCTTATGCCCAAACCGCCGTGAATGCCGTTCAGGGCGGTCAACTCTCGGCGACGACCTCGACGCGCACGGCCGATCAACAGGCCAAGCCCGCCAATCGCTCCGAGACCGCCACTTCGGCAAACACCCGTGCTGAAACCCGCACCACGACCCAGAACCACACCCGCACATCAACCGGCGAATCGGTGCGTCATACATCCGGCCAAACCGGGGCGCAAAATCGCACCGAAGCGCAGCATCGCAATACGGTGCAAACACGTTCGGCCGCGCAAGGTCAGCAGGGCGCCGCCGGAGCAGCCGCCCCCACGCTGCGCACAGGGGACGCGGGCGTTGGCCAAGGGCTAGGCGCGCGCGCAGGGGCGCAAGTCACCACGCTGGCACCCTCGGTGCAAACTCCTTCAGTGCAAACCCCCAATGCGCCTGCCGTTGCCTCGCCTGCGGTCACCATTCCCGTGATCAATAGCCCAGCGGTCAATGTGCCTTCGGTCAACACGCCGTCGATCAACGTGCCCGCGGTGACAACGCCGCAAATCAACTTCCCCGCGGTGGCAACGCCCTCGGTCAACGTGCCGGTGGTGACAACTCCGAGTGTGAATGTTCCGGTGGTGCAGACTCCCACGGTCAATGTGCCGGTAGTGAACTCCCCGGCCATCAACATCCCGAACGTGATGCGTCCGCAGATGTAAGACGCGGCGGCAGTCAGCGAGTGGCTGACTGCCGCGCTTACCCGTGCTGGGCGAGAAATTCCTGCAGTTCCGCGACGGAATGCACCAGCCCAGCGGGGGACAGCGACTCCAGACGCGCCACATCGTGCGCGTCGTAGCTCACGCCGATGGCATCGCATTCGGCGTTGAGCGCCATTTGCAGATCGTGCGTGGTGTCGCCCACCATCACGGTGCGCTGCGGCGGGCTGGCCAGTTCGGCCATGATTTCGTGCAACATCGCCGGGTGCGGCTTGGAGAAGGTTTCATCAGCGGTGCGGGTGGCGTCGAACAAGCCGCGCAGTTCGGGCCGGTCCATCGCCCGCGTCAGACCGATGCGAGACTTTCCGGTCGCCACCGCAAGGTTGTAGCCGGCCGATTTGAGTTCATGCAGCAAATCCAGCACCCCTTCGAACAGCACCAGTTCGCCATCGAGCGCGAAGTAATGCTTGCGGTAGGCCGCAGCCAGTTTGGGATAGTCGGCATGCGGCAACTCGGGTGCGGCGTGCCGCAGGGCATCCTCCAGCCCGAGGCCGATGACATACGACGCCGCCTCGCGACTGGGAACCGTCAGCCCCAGATCCTTGCAAGCCTGCTGGATCGCCCCGGTGATGGCCGCGGTGGAATCCATCAGCGTGCCGTCCCAGTCGAACACAATCAGGTCATAGTTCTGTCGGTGCATGGTGCGGGCAAGGGTTCAGGAAGTCAGGACTGCGCGCATTGTGCCCGCAAATGATGAAGCCATTGCGCGCAGTTTTCGGGCAAGGGCGCGCGCAGTTCCAGCCGCTCGCCGCTTGCCGGGTGCGCAATCGTCAGCGACTCGGCGTGCAAAAACATGCGCCGGAAGGGCGGCACGCCCGCCTGACCCCGCGCCAGCAGGGCGTTGAGGCTGTCATCCCCATATTTATCGTCGCCGACGATGGGATGGCCGCAGTGCGCCAGATGCACCCGGATCTGATGGGTGCGTCCCGTCAGCAACCGCGCCTGCATCAGGCTCAAGCCGCCCCAAGGCCCCAGGCCCGGCAGCGCAAATTGCTCTTGGGAACGAAACTGAGTACGCGACTCTTGCCCCTGCTGCGCGTCCACCCGCACGCGCCGCTCGCCATTGGCGAGCAGGTATTTATGCAGCGGCGCCTCGATCATCACCGCCCCACGCGTCCAGAGTCCGGCAACCAGCGCGAGGTAGCGTTTGTCGGCGTGACGTTCGCGCAGCGCCGCGTGCAGCGTGGTCAACGCGCTGCGCTTCTTGGCGATGAGCAGCAGACCCGAGGTGTCACGGTCGAGCCGGTGCACCAGTTCGAGAAACTTCGCCGTGGGCCGCGCCGCGCGCAAAGCCTCGATCACGCCGAAGCTCACCCCCGATCCGCCATGCACCGCCACGCCTTCGGGTTTGTTGATCGCCAGCAGAAAATCATCTTCAAACACCACGGGAAATTGCAGCGCAGGCGCCGCGCGCGGCGCGTCGGGCTGCGCCACCCGCACCGGCGGAATCCGTACCTGATCGCTCGACTGCAGTTTCTGATCTGCGCGGGCCCGACCGCCATTGACCCGCACTTCGCCCGATCGCACGATGCGATGAATATGGCTGCGCGGCACGCCCTTGAGGTGCCGCGCCAGAAAGTTATCCAGCCGCTGCCCCTCGCCCGCATCGCCGACCTGAAGGAGCCGAACCTGGGGAGATGGCGCGGTGTGCATATAATCGAGCGTGAAGTTGTGAAGTTGGAAGACCGAATTTTGGCAATATTTCCGCGAAGTTGCGTGCAGTTTTACATGATGCCGCTGCGCGACGTGCCAAAAGCGGAAAGACTGCCTCCTGACAGGTTTTCGTGCGGGTACTGCATGCGACCGGGTTGCTGATATCACCCGATACGAGTGCATGCAAAACCAGCGAATCTGCCGTGACAGGAAAGGCATTCTAGGTTCAGCTTCACACTGCTCGTTTTGCCACACCACCGATTCCGGTCGGGGCAGATCGGACAGACTTCACCGAAATGAGCGTTGGCCCAAAGCCCGAGTGATGCCGTCGCGCAAATGCGTTTGACGCCTGCGACGACCGCCCGGCTTTGCCATCCTGGATCTGAAACCTTGAATCGACTCTTCGCCCTCGACCGCCCCTCAGCGCTGATTCTGCGCTGCGTGCTTTTGTTGTTGGCGAAATCTGCTTGTGCTCACCTGCCGCGAACCCTCTGCTCCCCCGCTGTTGCGCCTGATCGCTGCAACAGCCTGCGCATCGTCACGCCTGGGCCAAACGCCCGGCATCGCGAAGACCACGCGCTCCGAGGCAGACCGATTGGTGGAGGTTTTTGCATGAGTCCTGTCTGATTCTGCCCGCCGGGCGTGCCGGACATCAGCGGCGAACCCGGCCTGGTTTTAGCTCCGGAGATCAACGCATGGGGGCGCCCTGGCGCCCGCTTTGTATCGGCCGCATGAAGCGGCCAGGAGCTTGAAATGAAACGCATGTTGTTCAACGCCACGCAGTCGGAAGAATTGCGCGTGGCCATCGTCGATGGACAGAAACTTCTCGACATCGATATCGAACAGGCCGGGCGCGAGCAGCGCAAGGGCAATATCTACAAGGCCGTCGTCACCCGCGTCGAGCCCTCGCTCGAAGCCTGTTTCGTCGACTACGGCGAAGAGCGCCACGGTTTTTTGCCGTTCAAGGAAATTTCGCGCCAGTACTTCAAGGAAGGCGTGTCTGCGTCGCAGGCGCGCATTCAGGACGTGATCACCGAAGGCCAGCAACTGCTGGTGCAGGTGGAAAAAGAAGAGCGCGGCAACAAGGGCGCGGCGCTGACCACCATCATTTCGCTGGCCGGGCGCTATCTGGTACTCATGCCCAACAATCCGCGCGGCGGCGGGGTGAGCCGTCGCATCGAGGGCGAAGACCGCCAGGAACTGCGCGAGACGATGGACCAGCTCCAGCATCCCGAAGGCATGAGCCTGATCGCCCGCACCGCAGGCATCGGCCGCAGCGCGGAAGAATTGCAATGGGACTTGAATTACCTGCTCAAGCTCTGGAGCGCCGTGCGCGACGCTTCGGAGACGCAAAAGGGCGCCTTCCTGATCTACCAGGAGTCGTCGCTGGTCATCCGCGCCATCCGCGACTACTTCACCAGTGACATCGGCGAAATTCTGATCGACACCGAAGACGTGTTCGAGCAGGCACGGCAGTTCATGTTGCACGTCATGCCCGACACGGTCGAGCGCGTCAAACGCTACCGCGACGATCTGCCGCTGTTCTCGCGCTTTCAGATCGAGCAGCAGATCGAAACCGCCTATTCGCGCACGGTCAACCTGCCGGCCGGCGGCGCCATCGTCATCGACCACACCGAAGCGCTGGTGGCGGTGGACGTCAACTCCGCACGCTCCACGCGCGGCAACGCCATCGAAGACACCGCTCTGCGCACCAACCTCGAAGCCGCCGATGAAGTCGCTCGCCAGATGCGGCTGCGCGACCTTGGCGGCCTGATCGTGGTCGACTTCATCGACATGGAAGAGCCGCGCAACCAGCGCGCGGTCGAAGACCGCCTGCGCGACGCCATGCGCCAAGACCGCGCCCGCGTGCAGGTGAGCAAGATTTCCAAGTTCGGCCTGCTCGAACTCTCGCGCCAACGCCTGCGCCCGGCCCTGTCGGAAGGCGCTTACGTGACCTGCCCGCGCTGCAATGGCACGGGGCATATCCGCGACACCGAATCGAGCGCCCTGCAAATCCTGCGCATCATCCAGGAAGAGGCCATGAAGGAAGGCACGGCCGCGGTGCATGTGCAAGTGCCGGTGGAAGTCGCCTCCTTCCTGCTCAACGAAAAGCGCGCCGAAATCACCAAAATCGAACTGCGCCAGCGTCTGTCGGTGCTGCTGATCCCCAACAAGCACCTCGACACGCCCAACTACAAGCTCGAACGCCTCAAGCACGACGATCCGCGCCTGGACAATCTGCCCACCAGCTACAAAATGGCTGACGAGGCCGAAGAAGACACCGCCATCACCCGTCGCGAAAAAGAACAGCGCCCGCGTCAGGAAGCCCTGGTGCGTGGCATCACCCCGGAAGGCCCGGCCCCGGTCATGCCCGCCCCGGCTGCCGACAAGGCTCCCGCCCCCGCACCGGCTGTCGCAACCCCCGCCGCCGCGCCTGCTGCTGCCGCAACGGCTGGCGGCGGTTTGTTTGGCTGGGTCAAGCGTCTGTTCTCCGCCGAACCACAACCCTCCGCTGCCGTGCAAGAGCCGCCGGTTGCCGCGCAGCCTGCCACCCCGGCCCTGACCAAGGCGGATGGGCAAGGCGGCCGCGGCGCACGCACGGCTTCTGGCCAAAACGGCAACCGCCG
>NZ_MEGQ01000056.1:0-15906 GCF_001725585.1 Thiomonas sp. SCN 64-16
GCGGCCAAGCCGCCGCAACAGGCGCGCACTATGGAAATTCGCGACACCCGCGTGGCGACTGCCGCAACCACAACGGTAGCTGCGCCGGAATAAGCGCAGCGGGAAAATGCAGACTGCAGCGCCCGAAGCGTTCACCCAGCGGCCCGGTGACGCGTTCAACCACAAGCGCGGCGCCTGGGCGCAGATTTCTCCGGCGGCGCGGCGCATCATCCTCGCCCGCACTGCGCGGAGCATCGGTCAGGGCGCGCTGGTCGCCGCCTTCACCCTCTATCTGCACGCGCTGAACTGGAATGCGCCGCAGATCGGCGCGGTGCTCAGCGGCGGGCTGTTCATCGGCGCGGCACTCACGCTGTGGATCGGACCGTTGAGCGACCGGCTCGGGCGACGCCAGTTCCTGTTGGGATACGAGCTGGTTCTCGTCGTTTGCGCGGCGGTGGCCCTGCTCGCAGCCACACCCTGGCTGCTGGTGCCCGCGGCCTTGCTGGGCGGATTTGGCCGCGGCGCCAATGGAGCCGCCGGTCCGTTCGGGCCGCTGGAGCAATCGTGGCTGGCCCACGGCACGCCGCCCGCGCTGCGCTCACAGATTTTCAGCCTGAACTCCACGCTGGGCATGCTCGGCATGGCGCTGGGCGCCGTGTTGGGCGCTGCACCCCATTGGCTCAGCGCCCTCATGCCGACGGATTGGGCTTACCGCAGCCTATTCATCCTGCCGCTGCTGGGCTCGGCGATAGGGTTTTTTCTGCTGCTGAAAGCCGAAGACGCCCCGACAGCGGCAAACCCTGAAGCTCGTCCGCTGGCCCTGGCAACGGTTCCCGAAGACCAAGATCAGGCGGATCGCCAAGCCCGTCACCTGCGCGAAAACGCCTTGCTCTGGCGGCTCGGATTGGTGAACGCGCTCAACGGCCTGGGCATCGGCATGGTCGCCCCGCTGATGGCCTATTGGTATCTGGTGCGCTACGGGCACGGGCCGGCCAGCATTGGGCCGGCCATGGCGGTGAGCTTTGTTTTCGCCGCTTTCGGCGCGCAGATCGCAAGCCGGCTGGCGCAGCGCTTCGGCGCGGTGCGGGCCGTCGTCGGCATGCGCACGATGGGGCTGATCATGCTGGTGCTCACGCCTTTGTCGCCGGTGTTCTGGATCGCATCCGGTTTTTACGCCCTGCGCGCCACCGCGAATCAAGGCACCATGGGCGTGCGTCAGGCACTGACGGTGAGCCTGACGGGCGCGGATCGGCGCGGTCTGGCCGCAACGGTCAACAATGTGTCCATCCAGATTCCGCGCGCCATTGGGCCTTTGATTGCCGGGGTTTTGCTGCACCTGGGCTGGCTGATCGCGCCGTTTTTTGTGGCGGCCACGTTCCAGGCCGCCTATCTGGTTTTGTATCAGCGGTTTTTCAAAAACATCGAGCCGCGCGACGCGGCCCCCTGAAAGCGCAACGCCCCGCAGAAGCAGGGCGTGGTCACGGACATCAGGCGGAGTTCAGCGAGCACTCAGCGATCACCCAGCGATGAATCCGCTGAACAATCAGCGAGGTTTGGGCGCTCCGATGTCACCCAGCAGCTTGCCGTTGACCTTGGTGCCGTACAGGCTGAACTTGCTGTCGTGGAACTTGGCACGGGTGGCCGTCACGCTGCCCTGCCAGCGCGGGTCTTGCGGGCGCTCCTGCGCGTCCATGAAATAGGCGACGTCCCAGGCCTCCTGCGGGCTGAGGCTGTAGCTCATGCCGTAGGGCATATTGGCGTAAATGAACTTGGCCGCGTTTTTGTAGCTGCCCATGCCCGCGCCCCAGTTGAACGACTTGGGCCCCCACAGCGGCGGAAACACCGTTTCGCCGTTGACGTACTGCCCCTCTCCATTGGCGGCGTGACACAAAATGCACTTGGCCTCGTACACCTTCTGACCCCGCACATAGTCGGGCGCCTGCTGCGGCTCGGGCAGGTTCGGGTAACCGCGCCCCGCCACTTTTTCATCGACCGGCAGCCCCTTGGAAAGCCAGTAGGAATAGCTCTCCAGCGCCACCAGGGTTTTGCTGCCCAAGGGGGGCGCCTTGCCGTTTTGGCTGAACTTGAAGCAGCCTTGCAGGCGCTCCTCGAACGTGTTGACCTTTTTGTTCTTGCCGCGATAGGCGGGATAGCTGACATACGCCGCCCATAGCGGCGCTGAGCCCGCCATGCGGCCGGCGTCGGTATGGCAGTTCACACAGCTCAGGGTGTTGCCGACAAAGTCTTTCGCGTATTTGGGCGTGTCGAGCATGATGTCACGCCCGAGCTTGACCATCTTGCCGAAATCATCATCGGGAATGGCCGACTCGGGCGGCGGGGTGAATTGGGCGCCGGTGCCCACCGCCGAATTGATTTCTGACTTGGGGGGCGCCATCGGCGCATCGGCCGCCAAGGCCGAAGCCGCAGAAGCGGCAAATAGACCAAGCGCGCACAGCGCCAGCGTCATAGGGGTTTGTTTGCGTGTCATGGTGCGCTCCGATCAATGTTTTGCCGAGGCGGACTTGGCAGCCGATTGGGCAGGACTCAGGGGCTGCGCCGCGAGCCATTGCGCCACGGCCTGCGTTTGCGCATCGGTCATGCGCAAGGCGACGGTGTGCATCAGGCCCAGCGGATCGCCGCTGCGGCTGCCATCCTTCCAGGCCTTGATCTGCGCCTCGATATAGGCGGCGCTCTGGCCGACCAGAGCGGGGAAGTTCTCACCCACGCCAACCGCTCCCGGGCCATGGCAGCGGATACAGGCGGGAATGCCTTTTTCCCAATCGCCGCGCAGCGCCAGCCGCTCACCCTCGGCCGCCGCCGCTCCGGTTGGCATGGGCGCGGGTTTGCCGCTGGGCTTGAGCTTGGAGTAATAAGTCGCCAGTGCGGTGACCTGCGACGAGCTCAGCGGTTTGGCCATGCCGGACATGATGGCGTTGTTGCGCGTGCCGTCGGCGAAATAGCGCAGTTGATCGGCTAGATATTGCTCGGGCAGACCCGCCAGCCGCGGATAACCCGCAGCCGCATTGCCCATGCCACCTGCGCCGTGACAGGCGATGCAGGACGCCGCTTCAGGCGGGGCGGCAGCCCAGCTCGCAGGCGCGGCCCAAAACAAGGCGCCGAGCGTGGCCACGGCCAGCACTCGGCGCATCGGGATGAATTGACGCATGGGGAGACTCCTCTCAAGTCGGTGCAGGGTTTCATATTGCGCGGCAAATGACGATTGCCGTTGCGGGAAAACCCTGTCAAAGTCGAGGCGAAGTCTAAAGGCGGTTGGCGGAATGAACAAACGCCTTCTGTCGATATCGATCAGAAATGCGATTGCTGGTCTGATCGAATCTGCGTCAAAACATTACCGGGGCTTCAACCCAGCAGCTTGCCCAGCATCTGCTGCGCGGTCGCCATCAGATCGCCCTCGGTCGGCAACTGGCCACCCGGCGTGAGTTTGTCCACCACATCGGGCAGCGCCTGCGACAACTCCCCCGCAGCCTGTTCCGGCTGAATGCCAAGTTTGCTGGCAATATCGCCCAGTGCGCCGCTGCCCAGCACCTGCTGAATCTGCTCGGCCGAAATCGGCAGATTCGAGCCCGTGCCCACCCACGACTGCACTAGATCGCCCAGGCCGCCCTGCTGGAACTTATCCAGCAGCCCACTCAGACCGCCGCTGTTGTTCATCAGCCCCATGACCACCTGCAGCATCGGGTTGTCCCCCGCTGCGCCCTGGGCCTGCTGGCCTCCCAGCATCTGCCCCAAACCCCCAGCCACGCTATCGAACAGTCCCATGATTCACTCCTTGGTCGATAATTCAGTTCAGCAAGTCCAGCCCCCTTGGCGCACAATTGCACCTCGCTTGGGCGACCTGAATAGCTTATTAGGATTGCATGACCTTGAGTATCGTTTGTCGGCCCGAATTTTGAAACTTCTGCTTTATTTACAGTTTCATGGACGCTTCTTCTGAACAGATTCACACCCTGATGGCCGACCTCGGAGCTCGTGCTCGCGCCGCCTCGCGCGACATGGCCCGGGCATCAACCGCGGCGAAAGATCGTGCGCTGGTCGCGCTGGCTGCGGCCATCCGGGCGCATCGCCCCGCCCTGCAGGACGCCAATCTGCGGGACCTGCACGCAGCGCGCGAAGCCGGGCTGGAAGCGGCGTTCGTCGACCGTCTCACCCTGAGCGATAAGGTGGTCGAGCAGATGGCGCAAAGCTGCGAGCAGGTCGCCGCGCTGGCCGACCCGATCGGCGGAATTGACGGCGTGCGCCGCCGACCCAGCGGTATCAGCGTGGGGCAGATGCGGGTGCCGCTGGGCGTGTTCGGCATGATTTACGAGAGTCGGCCCAATGTCACCATCGAGGCCGCGTCGCTCGCCATCAAGAGCGGTAACGCGGTCATTCTGCGCGGCGGCTCAGAAGCCATACACAGCAACCGCGCGCTGGCCGATCTGGTGGCGCAGGCGTTGCGGGCGGCCGGTCTGCCCGCCGACGCGGTGCAACTGGTGCCGACCACCGACCGTGCCGCCGTGGGGGCGCTCATCACCATGCCGCAATTCGTCGACGTCATCATTCCGCGCGGCGGCAAGGGGCTGATTGAGCGCATCAGCGCCGAAGCGCGGGTGCCGGTCATCAAGCACCTCGATGGCAACTGCTATGTGTATGTGGACAGCGGCGCTGATCTCGACATGGCCGTTCGCGTGACAGAAAACGCCAAGACCCAGCGTTACAGCCCGTGCAACGCAGCCGAGTCCTTGCTGGTCGCCCGCGATATGGCGGCTGATTTCCTGCCGCGCATCGGCGCCGCGTTCGTGCGCAAGGGCGTGGAAATGCGCTGCTGCCCGGCCAGCCGCGCCCTGCTCGCTGCCGTGCCTGGCGCCGCACCGCTGCTGCGTGATGCCACCGAGGCCGACTGGAGCGCCGAGTACCTCGCACCCATCATCTCCATCAAATTGGTGGAGGGGGTGGATGAAGCCATCGCCCACATCAACCGCTACGGCTCGCAGCACACCGACGCCATTCTCACCCGCGATCACCCCCGCGCCATGCAGTTTTTGCGCGAGGTCGATTCGGCCAGCGTGATGGTGAACGCCTCGACGCGGTTCGCTGACGGGTTCGAATATGGCCTGGGAGCGGAAATCGGCATTTCCACCGACAAGTTTCACGCCCGCGGCCCAGTGGGCCTGGAAGGCCTGACCAGCGTGAAGTGGGTGGTGCTGGGCGACGGCGAAGTGCGCAACTGATTTTTTCTCCATCACTCATGACTTCCCCCCAGATCGAAACCGCCGTCCTCACCCTGCCGACCCTGCTGCGCATCAATGCCGCCATTGGCGCGGGTTTCGGCGTGCTCAGCGCCTTGCTCACCGCGGTGGTGAAATGGCGCGACTTCAATGGCTTCGAGCTGCTGGCCATCCTGCCCGGAGCGGTGTTTTTCAATACTCTGGCGCTGCTGTTCGTCACCCTGGTGGGGTATTGGCTGTACCGTTGGCTGGCTGAGCGCCAGCACTGGAGCCTGCATCATCTGCGCACGCGGCGTACCCATCCGCACACGTCAGCCTGACCCAAAAATCGAGGAGACCTCCATGAATCCACGCGACCGCATCAGACTGCTCGGCGCAGGCCTCATTGGCCTGGGTGGCGCCCAGCTCGCGCAGGCGCAGACGCAAGGGCCGGTGGCAGCGCAGCAGATTTCCAGCGAGCCGTGGAAAGTGGCGTTTCAAATCAGCGACAGCCTGGAGCAGGCCTATGAGGGGCTGATCAATATCCAGAACGTGCTGGAACTCGACCCCAAGATGCAGTTCATCGTGGTGGGTTACGGCAAGGCCATTCACTTTCTGCTCAACGGCGCCAAAACGCCGCAAGGCGCACTGTTCTCCGGGATGATCGGCGATTTAGCCAATCAGGGCGTGCAGTTCAAGGCCTGCAACAACACCCTGACCTTTCTCAAAATTCCGCAAAGCGAACTGGTGCTCGAAGCGACGGTGGTTCCGGCTGGGGTTTATGAGCTGGTCAAGCTGCAGTCCGAGGGCTGGTACTACATCAAGCCCTGAGTCGATCCACGAGGCGGCCTCTGCGGCAGGCTGTCGCCTGTCGGCTGGCAGCACCCGCTCGAATTGTGTGACCCGGGTCACACAGCCGCTCGCCTACGCACCCTGGTATTGACAGCGCTCAAGCGTGGCAAATTCCTGCTGGTTCACCCGAATGTATCCATTTGCTACATTTCGCTACCTTTTGCTTTAGATCAAAGACTTTTGATGTCTTCTGGTCTGCAGCTAAACCCCCTCAAGGAGGCATCGAATGTTGCGCAAACTGTTGTTGACGACGTCCCTGCTCTGCGCCACGGGCGCGGTGCAAGCGGCCGATCTGGTCACGCCGAGCCAGGCGCTGGCCGCCACCTGCTTCAATTGCCACGGGCCGCATGGCGTGTCCACCGCAGCCATTCCCTCGCTGGCCGGGCGCACCTCGGCGTCGATCGTGGAGACCATGGCGGAATACAAGACGGGCAAGCGCACCGGCACCATCATGCCGCAGATCGCCAAGGGTTACACCGATGAGCAGATCGCGGTCATCGCTACCTATTTCTCGCAGCAAAAACAGTAAGGACGCACACGCCATGCAATCCCGTCGCAAATTCCTGGCAGGCGCCGCCACTGTGGGCGCCATCGGTCTCGCACCCGCGCTGTCGGGCTGCGCCAGCACCACCCGCAGCGCCGCGGGCAAAGGCAAGGTCGTCATCGTCGGCGCCGGTTATGGCGGCTCGACTGCGGCCAAATACATCCGTGACTGGTCGGGCAACGCCATCGAGGTGACGGTGGTCGATCCGGGCGATGCCTTCATCTCTTGCCCCGTTTCCAATCTGGTCATCGCCGGCGCCAAGTCGATGCAAGACATCACCACCTCCTACGACGCGCTGCGCGACCGCCACGGCGTGAAATGGGTCAAGAGCATGGTGGAAAGCATCGACCCCGCCGCCCACACCGTCAAGCTCGCCAACGGCGATACGCTGAAATACGACAAGCTCGTGGTCTCGCCCGGCATCGATCTGATGTTCGATACGGTCAAGGGCCTGAAAGCTGCGAATGAAGCGGGCAAGCTGCTCATTTCCATGAAAGCCGGGCCGGAAACCGTGGCGCTGCGCCAGCAGATCGAGTCCATGCGCGACGGCGGGGTGTTCGCCATCTCGGTGCCCAAGGCCCCCTACCGCTGCCCGCCCGGCCCTTACGAGCGCGCCACGCTGGTGGCCGCCTACTTCAAAAAGCACAAGCCCAAGTCCAAAGTCATCATTTTCGACGCCAACGACAAGGTGCAATCGAAGGAGCCGCTGTTCAAAAAAGCCTGGGCCGAGATGTATGCGGGCATGGTGGAGTACGTGCCCGACCGCAACGTGGTGGGGGTGAACGCGCAGACGATGGAAGTCGAGTTCGAAGTGGACAACCCGGTCAAGGCCGACGTGCTCAACGTCATCCCGCAGCAGCGTGCGGGGGTCATCGCGCAGCGAACCGGCCTGGCCAATATGAACGGCCGCTGGTGCGCGGTGGACTATAAAACCTTCGAATCGACGGTGCACAAAGACATCCACGTGCTGGGCGACTCCATCCAGATCTCGCCGCTGATGCCCAAGTCGGGCCACATGGCCAACCAGCACGCCAAGGTCGCCGCTGCGGCCATTGTGTCCATGCTCTACGACCAGCCGATCAACAACCATCCGGTGGTGATGAACACCTGCTACAGCATGGTTAGCTTCGACCGGGCGATTCACGTCGCCACGGTGCACCAGTACAACGAGAAAGAAAAGACCTATCTCACCGTTCCCGGTTCAGGCGGCATCTCGGCAGGGCTGTCCGACGTCGAGTCGCACTACGCCGAGGCGTGGGCCATCAATATCTGGCGCGACACCTTGTCCTGATCACACACCCACGCGCCGCAGGGTCTGTGCTTGCCCGGATTGTGCAGTGCGTGGTTCACAGGCATCATGACAAAGCCGATTTGAAGTCGGCCCTATCTTTTTTCGCGGCAACGCCATCAGAGCGCAACGCGACAACCATCCCAAGGAGGAGACAAATGGAGAACACCCCCAATCGCCGCAAGGCACTGGCTGCGGCAACCGTTGGCGCCGCGGCACTCATGGTCAGCACGACCGCTCGCGCGCAAGGCCGCGCAGACAAGGAAGGACCCGTGAAAGTCGTCTATCACGTCACACAGGGCGACGCACAAGGCTCGCGCTGCCTGGGCAATGTGCGCAACCATCTGGCGGCAGACCCCACGGCGAAAATCGTGGTCGTCGGCAATGGGGCCGGGATCGACTTCATGCTCAATGGCGCGGTCGATGGCAAAGGCGCCGAGTTCGCCGGGTTAATCGGCGGCCTCGCGGCGCAGGGCGTGTCGTTCCGCGTGTGCAACAACACCCTGACCTCGCGCAAAATCCCTAAAGATCGCGTGCTGCTCGATGCCACCATCGTGCCTTCTGGCGTGGCCGAGGCCGCCAATCTGCAATACCGCGAGGGCTACGCCTACATCTGCCCCTGAGCCTTCACCGTTCAAACGGTTCATCCAGCGGGAGGCTGCACCGATAATGTGCCGGTGACCTCCCCTTCCCAACCCACCGTCCTGTCCGCCCAGCGCCCCTTGTGGCGCGATCTGATCGCTTGCGCGCAATTGATCGGCGCAGTGCAGGCGGGCGCCTCACTTTCCACCGCCTTGCCCCAGGCCGCAACACGCGGCAAGTGGGATGCCAGCCAGCGCGGCGCAGCGCAGGCGCTGAGCTTTGCCGTCTTGCGCCATCTCGGCACGGTGCGGGCCTTGCTGGCCGATCTGCAGCCCAAACCGATCCACCCGCCCCTGCTGCGCGATGTCTTGCAGACCGCGCTGGCGCTGCTGCTGCCGGATGCCCCCGCGCACTACGCCGCACATACCGTGGTCAATCAGGCCGTCGAAGCATGCAAGCGCACGCCTTCGCTGCGCCATGCCCAAGGGTTTGCCAACGCCTTGCTGCGGCGCTTTGTGAGCCGGACAGCCGACATCGAAGCGGTGCGAATGAGCACTCTGGAGGCGAGATGGAATCATCCGGACTGGTGGGTACAGGCCCTGCAGTCGGCCTATCCCGCCGACTGGCAAAGCGTGCTCGAGGTCGCGCAGCGACAGCCTGCCATGACCCTGCGGGTGAACCCCCGGCTTCAGTCGCGCACCGCCTATCAGGCCGCGCTCGCTGCGTGCGGACTGCCGTGCACGGCGCCTGACGACCCCCTGCTCGACCAAGCGCTCATTCTGAAGCAGGCGTTGGCGGTTGAGCGCCTGCCCGGCTTCGAGCGCGGCTGGGTGAGCGTGCAAGACGCCGCCGCGCAATACGCCGCCGCCCTGCTCGACGTCCAGCCGGGCCAGCGCGTGCTCGACGCCTGCGCCGCGCCGGGTGGCAAGACCGCGCATCTGCTCGAACGCTGCGATTGCGACCTGCTCGCCCTCGACAAAGACGCTCAGCGTTTGCGTCGGGTGGAAGACACCCTAGACCGCCTCGGCCTGCAAGCGCACACCCTCGCCGCCGACGCCGCCCATCCAGCCACCTGGTGGGACGGACAGCCCTTCGACCGCATTCTGCTCGACGCGCCCTGCAGCGCCTCGGGCATCGCCCGCCGCCACCCCGACATCCGCTGGCTGCGCCGCGCCGCCGACATCCCCGCGCTCGCGGCCACGCAAGCCGCGCTGCTCGACGCGCTCTGGCCGCTGCTGCGGCCCGGCGGAAAACTGCTTTATGTCACCTGCTCGGTGTTCCCGCAGGAGGGGGTGGAGCAGGCCCGGGCCTTCCTCGCCCGCCATGCCGATGCGATAGCATCGCCCGCGCCGGGGCAGTTGTTGCCGCAGGAACCCGCGCCCGATCAGACCGAGGATGAACCCGGCCCTGGCGCTGCGCGTCATTCGCAAGACGGGTTCTTCTACGCCCTGTTCACCAAAGCATCGTGAAAACCCGCCCCGCCTCCCCCGACCCCATGCGCCGCAAGCTGCTGCGCAACGGCTTGGCGCTGGCCGCAGGTGTCAGCCTGATCTCGCGAGCCCGGGCCACCACGGTCGATACCGAACCGCTCATGCTGACCATGAGCCCGGAGGGCTTGTTTGTCACCACGGCCGCCGTGTTCGCCTTGCCGCGCAGCCTTGAAGACGTGCTTCACCGCGGCATTGCGCTTTATTTCGAGACCGTGGTCACGGTGGTGCGCCCGCGTTGGTACTGGTTCAACGAGGACATCGCTCAGGCCCGGCGTGAAGTGCGGCTGGCCTATCAGCCGCTGCTACAACGCTACCGCGTCTCCGTGGGCGGTCTGCAGCAGAACTATGACAGTCTCGACGAGGCGCTGGGCGTGGTGCAGCGCACCCGGCACCTGCGCGTGGCCGAACCCTCACAGCTCACGGCCGGTCAGACCTACCAACTCGATGCGCGGTTCAAGCTCGATCTGTCGCAGTTGCCACGGCCGTTTCAGCTCAATGTCTCTTCTCAGTCGGACTGGAAAATCGAAGCGACCTTTCCGCCGCAACCGTTCGTGTGGACGCCATGACCCGGCCGAGCAGCAATGCCTGGGACAGTCGCACCTCGCGCTGGGCCACGCGCATGGCGCTGGCGCTGGGCCTGCCGCTGGCGGTGTTCCTGGTTTTTCTGCTGGCGGTATCAACCGACAACACGGGGCAGCCCAGCCCATTCTTTGCCTGGCTGTACTGGATCAATTTTGTCGTGGCGGGGGTGTTGCTGCTGGTCGTGCTGGCACTCGGTCTGCGGCTGGGCTGGCGCCTGCACAAACGGCGCTTCGGCAGCCGTCTGCTGTTCAAACTCGCCGCGGTGTTCGCCTTGGTCGGCGTGCTGCCCGGGGTGGTGATCTACACCGTGTCTTACCAATTCGTCGCCCGCAGTATCGAAACCTGGTTCGACGTCAAGGTGGAGGGCGCGCTCAGTGCGGGCCTGAACCTGGGGCGTACCACGCTCAATGTGCTGCAGAACGATCTGCAGTCCAAGGCCCGCAACCTGTCGGTACAGATCGCCGACGACCCGACCCTGCTGTCTCCGCTCTCGATGGAGCAGCTTCGGCAGCAACTCGGGCTGCAACAGATCACCGTGTTCGATGGCAATGGCACGGTGCTCGTCACCGCGGGCGGAAACCCGTTCTCGCTGGTGCCCGATCTGCCCGGCCCAAACAGCATGCGGCAACTGCGCACCATGGGCTCCATTGCCGACATCGAAGGCGGCGACGACGGCGCTAGTCAGACCCCACAAACGCTGAAGCTGCGGGTGGTGGTCAGCCTGCCCACGCGCCATTTCGTCCTGCCCGGGCATGGGCGCTATCTGCAACTCATCCAGAACGTGCCGCAAGCCATTTCCAGCAGCGCCCTCGAAGTGCAGCGCGCGTATGGCGAATATCAGGAGCGCGCCCTGGGCCGTGAGGGCCTGAAGCGCATGTACATCTCCACCCTCACGCTCACGCTGTTCCTCGCCGTGTTCCTGGCGGTGCTGCTGGCTGTGGTGCTGGGCAACCAGTTGGCCAAACCGCTGCTGCTGCTGGCCGACGGCATGAAGGCCGTGGCCGAAGGGGATCTGCGGCAGAAGCCCAACTTCCAGCGCAATGACGAGCTCGGCGTGCTGGTGCGCTCGTTCAACGCCATGACCAACCAGCTCGCCGAAGCCCGGGCGCAGGTGCAGTTCAATCACGACGCACTGGAAGCGTCGCGCGCTTATCTGCAAAGCGTGCTCGACAACCTCAGCACGGGCGTGCTCGTCCTGGGCAGCGATCAGCGGCTAGCCCTGGCCAACCCCAGCGCCACCCGGCTGCTGCGCGCGCCACTGCAAGGCCTGATCGGCCAGCCGCTGAATCAGCACCCCAGCCTGCAAGCCCTGGCGCAGACCATCGCCGATGCCTTTACTTCGCTCGACGAACAAGACAATGCCGGACCCAGCCCGCACTGGCTGCAGCAGATCGAGTACCCGCTGCCGGGCAGCGACGCCACCATCACCTTGCTGGCCCGGGGCGCCCGGCTGGCCTTGCCCGGACAGCCCGCATCGGTCGTTGTGTTCGACGACATCTCCGAGGTCATCTCCGCACAGCGCTCGCTCGCCTGGGCCGAAGTCGCCAGGCGACTGGCGCACGAAATCAAGAACCCGCTCACGCCCATCCAGCTCTCGGCCGAGCGCCTGCAGATGAAGCTGGCCGCCAAACTCGAAGGCGCCGATCGCGACATGCTCCAACGCAGCACCACCACCATCGTCAACCAGGTTCAGGCCATGCAGCACATGGTCAACGACTTCCGCGACTACGCACGTCTGCCGGCCGGCAAACCCGAGGCCATGAACCTCAACGCACTCATCCAAGACGTGCTCAATCTCTACACCAGCCTGCCCGCACACGATGGCGCCAGCCCCGAAGAAAAGCCGCAGGTAAGGGCCGACCTGGCTGCCGATCTGCCCCACATTCTCGGTAACGCCACGCAGCTGCGACAGGTCATTCACAACCTGCTGCAAAACGCCATTGATGCGGTCGCCGCACAGCCCGAGCGCAAGGTGCGCATCCGCACCGAGGCCCTGCCGACACCGTCTGGCGCCGCCCTGCGCGTGCGTCTGAGCGTGAGCGACAACGGCCCCGGCTTCAGCGACAAAATCCTCAACCGCGCCTTCGAGCCCTATGTCACCAGCAAGCCGCGTGGCACGGGTCTGGGTCTGGCCGTGGTGAAAAAAATCGCAGAGGAACACCACGCCCGCATCGAGATTCAGAACCTGCAGTCAGAGGGGTCGGTTTGCGGCGCACGCGTTTCCCTTATATTCCCTGGGCTGGCGCAACAACATTCTGTGGATGCGCCCCAGCGGCAAGCATGAGAGTGAGTCGGTATGGCAAGTATTTTGGTAGTTGACGATGAGATGGGAATTCGGGAGCTACTCTCGGAAATTCTCAATGACGAAGGGCACACCGTATCGCTGGCCGAAAACGCCGCGCAGGCCCGACAGCTGCGCGCCCAGGCCCGGCCCGACCTCGTGCTGCTCGATATCTGGATGCCCGATACCGACGGCGTCACCCTGCTCAAAGAATGGTCCAGCAGCGGACAGCTCACCATGCCGGTCATCATGATGTCCGGTCACGGCACCATCGACCACGCCGTAGAAGCCACCCGCATTGGCGCCATGGCCTTTCTCGAAAAGCCCATTGCCCTGCAGAAGCTCCTGCAATCCGTCTCGCAAGCGCTCACCAAACCTGTGGCCCGCAGCGCCAGCGGCGTCAACCCCGCATCACCGCTCGCGGTCATGCCCGGCGTCAACGCCGTGCAGGTGCAACAACCCGTGGCCCTGCCCGCAGAACGCGCCTTTCTGCTCGACCGCCCCTTGCGCGAAGCGCGCGATGAATTCGAACGCGCCTATTTCGAATTTCACCTCACACGCGAAAACGGCAGCATGACCCGCGTAGCCGAAAAAACCGGGCTCGAACGCACACACCTCTATCGCAAGATCAAACAACTCGGAGTCGATCTCGGCCGCGGTTCGCGCAACAGAAATGAACCCTCGTCCGTCCAGGAAGACGAAGCCATTGCGCATCTGGACCCCTCCGCCGAATAAGCAGCAGCGAACCGGACATTGCGAGTGCCTTGAAAAATTTTGCTAGGATGTTCGTTTTTCGAAAATGCTGCGCTCCAAAAAATCGCTTTTGCGCATGCAGTTTCTGAAATTTTGGCCAGGTAGCTCAGTTGGTAGAGCAGCGGACTGAAAATCCGCGTGTCGGCAGTTCGATTCTGCCCCTGGCCACCAAAAACACGTTCTTTACCGTTCACAGAAGTCCCAAAGCCCTAGATAAATCAACGATCTAGGGCTTTTTTTCGTCCCCTGTAGTGCTAGGATGTTCGTTGACATCCGGGGGCATGAGGGGGCAAGATAGGGGGCATATCACCACACCCTGGGGGCAAGCGCCCCAGAATGGAGAGCCGCTATGCCCCTGACAGATACCGCCATCCGTAATGCCAAGCCCGGCGCAAAAAGCGTCAAGATGTTTGACGGCGCTGGGCTTTACCTCGAAATCACGCCATCGGGGGGCAAGCTGTGGAGGCTGAAATATCGCTTCATGGGGGCAGAAAAGCGCCTGGCTTTGGGGGCATATCCCGCCGTTGGATTGAAAGAGGCGCGTGAGCGACGCGACGAAGCCAAACGCCACCTTGCCGATGGGCGCGACCCCAGCGCCGTCAAGCAAGCCGACAAAGCCCGCGCGCTGGCGCTGGCTGCCGATTCCTTCGAAGCTGTGGCGCGCGACTGGATTGCACGCCACCTCGACACCAAGGCCGCAGGCCATCGGGACAAGGTTGTCAGACGCCTGGAGCGCGACGTGCTCCCCTATATTGGCCGACGCCCTGTTGCCGAAATCACCGCGCCGGACATCTTGGCCGTGCTGCGCCGGATTGAAGGCCGTGGCGTGCTGGAAACCGCGCACCGCGCGCAGCAGAACATCGGCCAAGTGATCCGCTACGCCATCGCCACAGGCCGGGCCGTCAACGATCCCACACAAGCCTTGCGCGGAGCCTTGCCGCCCTATATCCCCAAACACATGGCTTCACCGGCAGATGATCCGCAGGCCGTGGGCGCCATCCTGCGCGCGCTCGACGCTTTCAAGGGCACGCCGATTGTGGCCACCGCCATCAAGCTGCTGCCGATGGTGTTTTGCAGGCCCGGCGAACTGCGCACGATGCGCTGGGAAGATGTTGACCTCGACGGCGCGCAGTGGCGCTACATCGTCAGCAAGACCAAGACGGAACATCTTGTTCCCCTGTCTCGGCAGGCCGTGGCGCTGCTGCGCGACCTGCACCCGCTGACAGGCCACCTGCCCGCAGGCTGGGTGTTCGTCGGACGCGCACCGACGCAGCCCATGTCTGACGCCGCCATCAATGCCGCCTATCGACGCCTGGGCATCGACACCCGCACCGAGCTGACCGGGCATGGCTGGCGCTCCGTGGCGCGCACCATCCTGCACGAACACCTGGGCTATGAACCTGCCGTGATCGAGCATCAACTAGCGCACGCTGTACCCGATGCGCTGGGCACCAGCTACAACCGGACGAAGTTTCTCAAGCAGCGCCAGCAGATGATGCAGGCGTGGGCCGATTACCTCGACAAGCTGAAGACCGGCGCGGAGATCATTCCGCTGCGCGCCTGAACAACCGCGCGCGCCCGGCCCCGGCGCGCATCATTCAAGGGAGTTGACATGAACGTGACCGAAATGCAGCAGCGCTTTGAAGAGCTTGCAAGCCTGATCGACGGCGCGCGGATGTTGATCGAATCGCACGGGGATGCTGGCCTAGCCTCTGGCCTGGAGATACTGCGCGTTGCTGTGGGAAAAGCGATAGACGCCTACGAAGAAGCGAACACCGAAGCGCAGGCCAGCCCGGAATATCAACCTGCTTGAATCGAGAGCCGCCATGCAAACCACTTCACAGCCGCCCGAACTGATCGCCTTTGCGGCAGGCTACACCTCGACCGCCTGGGAGGCCAGCCGCCCCGATGATCCCGAAGCGCCCTGGTCTGACCGATTCAGCGAGGCCGCCCGGCTGCACATGGCCGCAGACTGTGGCGCTTTCCTGCACGCCCACCGGGCTGAACTGACCGAGGCTTGCAACCGTGTGGGCTATTCGTGGGAACAGGCCGGGGGTGACTTTTGGTTGACGCGCAATGGCGCTGGTGTCGGCTTTTGGGATCGTGACCAGTTGGACGAAGGCGACCTAGGCCGCCGCCTGTCCGACGCCTGCCGCAACCATCCCGCCGAACTGGAGCTAGGAGAAGACGGCGAATTGCACTACCTCTCGGACTGGCCTTCTGTGAGCCGCTGACCCGTTTTGCCCGGCCTAGGAGTCTGGGCGGCAGAATTCCGTGAACCTGTGCCGGAGCGCCGATGCTGGGCGAGCGGACTGTTTTTCGGGCACGGTCGGCATGGCCGGTCGTCT
>NZ_MEGQ01000057.1:0-15108 GCF_001725585.1 Thiomonas sp. SCN 64-16
TTCAGCATCGGTAAGCCGGGCATAGACCTCCAGCAGATAGCCGCTGGGGTCGCGCAGCCACAGTTCGTGCAGCGGCGTGCCGCGCCAGGTGGTGCGCGGCGGCTTGACGATCTCGGCGCCCGCAGCCACGGCGGCATGGTAGGCGGCGATGACTTCGGCCTTGCCCGCCACGCCCAGTCCGAGGTGGTAGAGGCTGTAGGTGTCGAGTGCCTCGCCGCGATCATTGACCAGCAGCACCAGGTTGAGATGCAGATGCGGCACGATGAAGGTGCTGTAGCGCGCGGTGTGGTCTTTGGGCGGCAGGCCGAAAAACGCGGTGTAGAACGCCGTGCTGCGCGCCAGATCGGCCACACGCAGGCTCATGTGGAACTCATGGGCGGCAGGGAATGCGGGAGAGGAAGTCATGGTGGTTTTTCCAGAGTTCGGTGAAGTCGGTGTTTGCTGCGATCAGGGTTCGCGCGGCGGTTTGTCCAGGCCTAGCCAGGTGCCGTAGAACAGGCGCGGCAGGATGAGCAAGGCCAGCAGCGCGCCGACGATCTGCGCGGCGATGAAGCCGGGCGCGCTGGCCGGGGCGATGCCGGCAAAGGTGTCGGTGAGGGTGCGGGCCAAGGTCACTGCGGGGTTGGCAAAGCTGGTGGACGAGGTGAACCAGTAGGCCCCGGCAATCCACGCGGCTACCAGCACCGGCACTTGTCCGGGGATCTGGCGTTTCCCGCCGAGGATGGTGAGGATGAGGCCGAATGTGGCGATGACTTCGCCCAACCACTGGCCGCCACCATCGCGCAGATGGGTCGAGACCTGCAGCACGGGCAGACCGAACATGGCATTGGCCAGCCACACCCCCGCCACGGCGCCCAGCAGTTGCGCCAGGATGTAGCCCAGTGCAAGCGATCCGCTGATGTCGCGCTTCAGCCAGAACACGCTGGTCACCACCGGGTTGAAATGTGCGCCCGAGCGCGGGCCGAAGACCGAGATCAGTACATATAGCGTGCAGGCTGTGGCAATGGCGTTGGCCAGCAGCGCTACGCCGGTGTTGGAAGGCGAGAGTTGCGCCGCCATGGTGCCCGAGCTGACCACGGCGATGAGCAAGATGGCGGTGCCAAGAAACTCCGCCAGCATGGGGCGCCCCAGGCGCTCCCAGGCGCTCGGGGCGGAATCGGCGACGGCGGTGGGCGCAGCCATTCAGCCAGCCAGCACGAGACGACGGGTGAGGTAGAAAGGCTCCACCGGGCCGACCACGGCCGCGGCGCCCACCGGCCCGGCGGCCGCAATGAAACGGGCGTCGAGGTGCGAGTTTTCGTGATCCCACACCGACTCCCATAGCCCGTGCATGATGTACGCGCGCAGGCCGCCATCGGCCTGCGCGTTGCGCAGGATCTCGGTGGACAGCGCCTTGCGATAGAGACGGTTGTCGCGCGTGCCGGGCTGGCCCGCACCCGCCGGGTCGCTCTGCGGCTCGAAGGTGTTTTGCGCCACTTCGAGCAGGGCCATGACCTTGGGCTCCCAGTTTGCACGGTCGGTGTCGTTGATCGTCACGTGGTTTTCCACGGTGACGGTGTCGCGCTCGGGGTGGTCCAGCGGAGCGCGCAAAAAGGCTTCGATCTGCTGCGCCGTGGTGTAGATGCCATTGCGGTCGCCTGCACCCACGGTCTGATACACCGCGCGGTAGGCCGCCATTTCCGGCGACTGCGGCGCGGCACCGGCATGCAGCAGGGGTTGCAGACGCGCGGCGAAGTCGGCTTCGAGATCGGCTGCGCTGGCGCTGGCCGCGTCGGCGAAGCGGATGAACAGGCTATAAAAGTAGGGCTGCACGCCCGCTTCGGCGCCGTCGAGATAGGCCGTCGCCAACACGCCTTTGTAGGTCTCGGGATAGTTCTTCACCATGGTGGAGTCGCCGCTCATCTGCTTGAGCGCGAGCTGCACGAAGCCCGGCTTGCCGCGCAGCGCCGCGCCCAGGGCATCGATGGCGGCGAGCAGGGCGCTGTGCTGCGCGCCGGTCACACGCAGCTCGGCGTACAGGGTGACAGTGCCGTCGAGCCCGCGCAGGGCATCGGCAGACCAGGGATGCGCAAGCGTATTGCCGTGCATGGGGGCCGTGGGACTTGAAAGGGTGTTCATGATGGATCTCCTGGAAGCGGATTACTTCTGCGCGCCAACCAGCGCGTCGAACACCGGCTCGGCATCGCCGATGATCTTGGTGGCCATGGCAAAGCGGGCGATGTGCACGGTTTCCAGTACCTTGGCTTTGGGAATGCCCTGCTGCACCACTTTGTCGGCCATGGCGCGCACGCAGGCCGGGCTGGAACCGGCAAGCGCCGCAGCCAGGTAGATGAGCGTGCGGGTTTGCTCATCCAGCGCGCCTTCCGGCGGCATGGCGTACATGCGCGAGCGCATGTGCTCCTGAATCAGGCCGTCATCGACCACGGTGGATTTTTCGATCGCGGCAGGAACACGGCCCATACCGGCGCGCATTTTGGCCAGCAGTTCTTGGGCGGAGGGTTGGGTCGGGGTGGTCATTTGCGGAGCTCCTGTATTGGGGGTGGGTGGATCGAGGCACCGTTGATCGGCGCCTCATACAAGTTGACGCTCCGGCAGCCAAAAAGATGCTGGGCAAGGTGTCGCAAATTGTGTCTGGCGATTTTGGCGCCGATCAAATCCGGCCCTGGTCGACTCGGGCGCTCAGGGCGGCGGCATTTTCCTTGCGCTCGCTGTAACGGTTGACCAGGAAGTCGGAGATGTCGCGGGTGAGTAGGGTGAATTTCACCAGTTCCTCCATGACATCGACGATGCGGTCGTAATACGCCGAAGGCTTCATGCGCCCGGCCTCGTCGAACTCCTGGTACGCCTTGGCGACCGAGGACTGATTGGGGATGGTGATCATGCGCATCCAGCGGCCGAGTATGCGCATCTGATTGACCGCGTTGAAAGACTGCGATCCGCCGCAGACCTGCATCACTGCAAGCGTTTTCCCCTGGGTCGGGCGCACCGCCCCGATGGACAGCGGAATCCAGTCGATCTGCGCCTTCATGATGCCCGTCATCGCCCCGTGCCGCTCGGGCGACGACCACACCATCCCTTCTGACCACTGCACCAGTTCGCGCAACTCTTGCACCTTGGGGTGATCGGGCGATGCGTCGTCGGGCAGCGGCAGGCCGTGCGGATGAAACAGCCGCGTCTGCACGCCCAGATGGTGCAGGATGCGCTGCGCCTCAAGCAGGGCAAGGCGGCTGTAGGAGCGCTCGCGTACCGAGCCGTACAGCAGCCCGATACGCGGCGGGTGGGTGCTCTGCCCGATGGCCTCAAACGCCCGCGCGCTGTTTGAGGGCAGCAGCGCGGTATCGAGGTTGGGTAGGTCTTGCAGCAGGTCGATGGACATCGCCGAACCTCAAGGAAATGCAGAGCCGCCACTGGCGGCGCGCTGAGTCAGTTAAAAAGAGTCAAAAACGGCTCAAAACGCCAGATCGCCCTCGATGGCACTCAGCCCGGCTTTGGCGCAGAGGTCATCGTTGGCGCCGCCCGGCGCGCCCGATACCCCGATGGCGCCGACCATCTGTCCGGCCGCATCGATCGGCATGCCGCCGCCGATCATCACCACGCCGGGCAGGTTCTTGATGGCTTGCTCGGCAGAGCCGGGTTTATTGACCCGCTCCGCCACCGAGCTGGTGGATTCGCGCCAGCTCGCCGCCGTGCGCGCCTTGCCTTCCGCCGCTGCCACGGTGTGCCAGCCGGCGAAGCGGTCGCGCAGCATCACCAACGGCAGCCCCGACGGGTCGGTCACGGCCACCGCCACCTGCCAGCCGCGCTTGACGCATTCGGCCTTGGCGGCTTCGGCGGCCTTGAGCGCAGTTTCCGGCGTGAGGACCTTCTGCGACCAGGTGGCCGATTCGGCCTGGGCGTTGGCGGCAAGCGTGCTGGCTGCCGCAAGAGTCAAAGCAATGAGGGTCTTGTTCATGGGATTGTGGGTCTGTGAAAAGAGAAAGGTTGAAAAAGGCTCAGGCGCTGATCCAGCTCTCGACCATCGCGCGGCTGGGAATGCCGCCGCTGTGCACCACCTTGCCGTCGATCACCACGCCGGGGGTGCGCATCACCCCGTATTGCATGATCGAAGGGATGTCTTCGACTTTTTCCACCTGTGCCTGCACGCCCTTGGCGGCAATCACCTCTTCAACGAGCCTTTGCGTGGACTTGCAACTGGCACAACCCGTGCCGAGGATTTTGATGTTGATCATGGTGTGAACTCCGCAAAAAACAAACACAAAATCAGCAGCAACCTTTGCCCGAACTGGAGGTGCCGCAGGCGTTGGTGGCTTCCTTCAGGCCCATCGCCTTGAACACCTTGGCAGCCGGGCAGAAGCCGGTAAAGCCCATCTGGAACAGATTGAGTCCGACGAATGCCGTCAGCCATAGCCAAGTGGGGTGGAACAGATCGATCTGGCCTGTGATTTGCGCCAGCACCAGGCTGAGCAGCACCATGAACCCGGCCATGATGCTGACCATGCGATTGACTGTCATATGAGTCTCCCAATGAAGAATAGTGAGAAATCGATGTGAAAGATCGCGTCACATCACCGCGTTGAACACATACCCCACGGCGATGATGCCCACCGCCACCACACCGGCGAACAGCGCGATCAGCTTGGGTTTCATCACCTTCTTGAGAATCATGAATTCGGGGAAAGACAGTGCGGTGACCGCCATCATGAAAGCCAGCGTCGTGCCCAGCGCCGCGCCCTTGCCCAGCAGCGCCTGCACCACGGGGATGATGCCCGCCGCGTTGGAATACATCGGCACGCCGATCAGCACCGCCAGCGGCACCGACCACCAGTTGCCCTTGCCCATCAGATGCGCCATGAAGTCCTGCGGCACGTAGCCGTGGATCCACGCGCCCACGCCCACGCCGGCGATGATGTAGGGCGCGACCTTGAGCACGATCTCGCGCACATGCTTCCAGCCCTGGGCGAAGCGCGCGTCCCAGCCCAGCGGGCCCTCTTCGTTGCTCACGGCGGGAATGTCGAACACCCAGGGCTCGACCAGGTTCACCGGGTTCATGCGGCCGATCACCAGCCCGGCGACGACGGCCACAGTGAGCCCCAGGCCGAGGTAGATGGCAGCGATCTTCCAGCCGAACATGCCAAACAGCAGCGCCAGCGCCACCTCGTTGACCATGGGCGCCGAGACCAGAAACGAGAAGGTCACGCCCAGCGGCACACCGGCGGTGAGAAAACCGATGAACAGCGGCACCGCCGAGCATGAGCAAAACGGCGTGACGATGCCGAGAGTCGCCGCCAGCACATTGCCCACGCCCTGACGTTTGCCCGCAAGGATGGCGCGGGTCTTCTCCGGGGTGAAAAAGGTCTGAATGACGCCCACCAAAAAGACGATGAGCGCCAGCAGCATCAGCACCTTGGGCACTTCAAAGGCGAAAAAGCTCACCGCGCCGTAGAGGTGGCTGGCAGCGGCCAGGCCGGTGGCGGCCGACAGCCAGCGCATGAAGGCGTCGGTGGCGGGCTCTAACTGGCTGTAGAGCACAAACCAGCCCACGACGCACAGCATGGGCACAACCCAGGCCCGCCAGGCGGGGGCGAGCTTGGGTGCGGCGGCAGGGGTGGATTGAACTTGAGTGTTCATGGCGACGGGTCCTGAAAATGGGGAACTCGCCTTGAAGACGCACGAGCGCCGAAAAGGATGCAGGCCGATGGCGCGATTTGGCGATTTCTACGGGTTTATCCGGAGATGCGACTCACAGCGAGGCTCGCCCGCCGAAGTCAATCTTGCGGCTTGACGCTGCAGTCGCGCGGGACGTGACAGCACACCGCGCCGGTCTGTGCATCGAAACGTACGCCGCAATGCGCCACCAGCGCGGCGCGCAGCCGGGTGCGGGCGCGCTGGATGCGTGACTTGGCCGTGGGCAACTTCAACCCGCGCAGCTCGGCGTATTCAACCTGAGACAGCCCCCCGAGCTCGCACTGCTCGATGGCGTCGCGATCGTCGGCCGACAGGCTCGCCAGCGTGAGCGGAAGACAGTCGGCCAGTGCCTCGACGGGGGCCGGATCATCAACAATGGCGGGCAGATCGTCGGGCAGCGGATCAGACGGGCGCGTGGCGCGTTGCAGATCGACCAGCGCATTGCGCGCCACCTGGAACAGCCAGGCGCGGGCGTTGTCGATCTGGCAGAACCGGCCGCCTTGCCGCATGGCCTTGAGAAACACCTCGTGCAGCAGGTCATCCGCCGCGTCGGCATCGTGCAGTTGGTGGCGCAGAAAACCGCGCAGCTCGGCCTCGGCGAACTGCCAGGCTTGCAGCATGCAGGGGGCGGCTTGGGGGACGGTCATGGTCGAGGGCAGGACGAGCAAGCGCTCATACTAAAACTTCATCGTTGGGTCAGATCAACCGCCGGGCCAGCGCCAGTTGGTGTGCATGCCCGTTGACGCCAACTGTCATGGGATGATTCCAACCCGGATTGTTCATTGGGACACGGGATGATGGTACGGCGGGTCAGGGATGGATCTGGCCCTGCGCGACAAACCCATAGCCTTGAGCTTGGGCGCGAAGCGCGGGGGCAAAGACGCTCCAAACCGCCCACCAGCCCTCGCCTAACAGAGCGTCTGAGTTCATACCTCAGGTCGGAGGACGCCAGATCGTTTGGCGCCGAACCGGCAGCGTGCGCAGAAGTCGGCACGCAAGGCGTCAGGAAGCGCCGAAGACCATGCCCACACCCGCGGTGATCGCCATCGCCAGGGCGCCCCAGAAGGTCACGCGCGCGACGCCGCGCATGACGCTTGCGCCGCCCGTGTAGGCGGCAAGGCCGCCGAGGACGGCAAGAAACACGAGCGACGTTGCACTCACAAACCACGAGAGATGCGGGCCTGGCGTGACCACTGCGGTTAGCAGGGGCAACGCCGCCCCCACGGTGAATGACAGCGCCGAGGTGAACGCCGCCTGCAAGGGATTGGCACTGGCGACTTCGGAAATGCCGAGTTCATCACGCGTGTGCGCAGCCAATGCATCCTTGGCCATGAGTTGTGCCGCCACTTTTTGTGCGAGGTCGGGGTCCAGGCCGCGCTCAACGTAGATGTTCGCCAGTTCCGCGTGTTCGCGCGCGCCGTCGCTGGCCAGTTCCTGGCGCTCGCGCGCGATGTCGGCCTGCTCGGTGTCGGACTGAGAACTCACCGAGACATATTCCCCTGCTGCCATCGACATCGCCCCTGCGACCAGCGCGGCCACGCCCGCCACGATCACCCCGCCATGGGTCGCACTGGATGCGGCGACGCCGACGATCAGGCTGGCGGTGGAAACGATGCCGTCATTGGCGCCGAGCACTGCGGCGCGCAGCCAGCCGATGTGCTGGGTGCGGTGGCTTTCCACATGGAGTCTGGACATGGCGATGGCGGGAATGAGGGCTGGAAGAATAGGATCAGCGCGACTGCAGGGGGGCAGGTCAGGGACGAATCAAGTGGATCGGCGGATTCAGCACGCCGGATCGCACTCCACCGCAGCCAACCCCGCCAGGGCGCTGATGTCGTCATTGTCGCCCACGGGCGCACCCGACACGCAGCCGGCCGCAACCATCCCGCTGGATGTCTTCGCCCCGCCTTTGTGCGGCCCTGTAGTGGGCACAACCCGTGTCGAGGATGTTGGTACTGGGGAGGATCTCATCGAAGCTGTTTTTTCTGGCTGGAAACTGCCGGGAGAGTTTTCCAAAAAAAGGTTTCCGAAAAAAGCCGCCGCTTGCACGTCGAAATCCTTGATAACCAAGCTGTTCGACAGCGCGGTCAACTCGGGCGGGCTGTTATGCACCTCCAAACCGCAACACAACTCAGCCCAAGTAATTGGCCCAAATAATCGAGCTGACTCCGAGCGCCACCCGCTGGCCGCGGACGGCCCCTTGCTGCGCGCGTTGTGCGGGGGTTTTGCAGGCGCCGCAAAATACCGAGTGGCTATGGACGTGAAAGCCCGCACACCTTGAAAGAATCCCCTATGAAAACCACCCGACTGGGCCATACCGGCCTTGAAGTCTCGCGCATTTGTCTGGGCTGCATGACTTATGGTGTGCCCGAGCGCGGCAATCATCCCTGGACGCTCGATGAAGCCGCCAGCCGTCCGTTGATTCGGCAGGCGGTGGAACTGGGCATCAATTTTTTCGATACGGCCAATTCCTATTCCGACGGCACCTCCGAGGAGATTCTCGGCCGCGTGCTGCCCGAGTTCACCCGTCGCGAGGAGATCGTGGTGGCGACCAAGGTGCGCTTTCCGTCGAGGCAGGCACCCAATATCGGCGGCCTGTCGCGCAAGGCGATTCTGTTCGAGATCGATGCCAGCCTGAAACGACTGCGCATGGACTATGTCGATCTCTACCAGATCCACCGCTGGGATCCGCACACCCCCATCGAGGAAACCATGGAAGCGCTGCACGACGTGGTCAAGGCGGGCAAGGCGCGCTATATCGGCGCGTCGAGCATGTTCGCCTGGCAGTTCGCCAAAGCCCAGCAGATCGCGCAGCAACATGGCTGGACGCGCTTTGTCAGCATGCAGCCCGAACTCAGCCTGCTCTACCGCGAGGAAGAGCGCGAGATGCTGCCGCTGTGCCGCGATCAAGGCGTGGCGGTTCTGCCATGGAGCCCCCTGGCGCGCGGTCGCTTGGCGCGGCCCTGGGGGGAACACACGCCGCGCATCGCCAGCGACGCGTTCGGCGCCAAACTGTTCGCGCGCACACAGGACAACGACCGCGACATCGTCGAGGCATTGGGCAAGCTGGCCGCGCAACGGGGCGTGCCGCGCGCGCAACTGGCACTGGCCTGGCTGCTGGACACGCCGGGCGTGACCGCGCCCATCATCGGCGCGTCCAAGCCGCAGCATCTGCTCGATGCCGTGGCCGCCCTGTCGGTCTCGCTCAGCGCCGAGGAGCGGGCGGCGTTGGAGGCGCCGTATCAGCCGCATCCGGTCGTCGGGTTCGAGTGATGTCAGTTCCGCACGGCCGTTCCGAAGGAACTGACCTCCCCTCGGGGGGAAACGAGCGCAGCGAGTCTGGGGGCGGTTTCAGCCTGAACGACTCGCAGCTCGTCGTTCCGCCCTCGTTCATCGCGCTCTACCTGGAGCCGCACCGCAGCCGCCCCAGCGCGCCGCGCGAGGTCATCACCGCGCGCTACGAGTTCTGCGAAGACCTCGCCTCGATGCTGACCGAGCACGCCGCGGAAATCAAGTCCAGCCTGCACGTCACCGACGATGATGTGCTGTCGCGGGTGTGGCGCGGGCTGTGCACGCCCGACTCCGGCGTGAACTCTGCGGAGGCGCAGTGGGTGGTCAATCGACTGGCCGAGTTGTTGGGTTGGCCCCTGCCGGGAGAGATGGGAGCAGGTTGAACGTCGGGCTTGGGTATCCTGCGCCCTGGCCTAATGCTTTCATCCCTCGATGTCCGCCCCCGCAGATTCCATGAACGACACGCCGCCCGCCGTTTCGGCCTGGGCGGTTTTCGGTAACCGCCGCATCGCCGCGGTCTTGCTGCTCGGGTTTTCTTCAGGGCTGCCGCTGGCGCTGACGGCGGGCACGTTGCAGGCCTGGCTCACGGTCGAAGGGCTGAGCCTGAAGGCCATCGGCTTTGCCACCCTGGTCGGGCAGGCCTATGTGTTCAAGTTCCTTTGGTCGCCGGCGATGGATCGTTTTGCCGTGCCGTTCTGGGGGTGTTGGCTGGGGCGGCGGCGTGGTTGGCTGCTGCTGGCGCAACTGCTGCTCGCGGCCATGCTCGGTCTGATGGCCTTTGTCGGCGTGCCCGGCCCCGATCAGGCAGCGGCCTGGCCGGGGCTGGTGCATGCCGCCGAGCGGCTCGGCGTGGACGCCGCCAGCGCGCGTGCCGTGCCGCTGCTGCTGCTGGCTGTGGGCGTGGCGTTTTTCTCGGCCTCGCAAGACATCGTGATCGACGCCTATCGCACCGATGTGCTGCCCGCCGCCGAGCGCAGCGCCGGGGCCGCCGTGCTGGTGCTGGGCTACCGGCTGGCGATGATCGTCTCGGGCGGTCTGGCGCTGTGGCTCGCCACCGATGTGACCGGCTGGCGCGGCATCTACGCCCTCATGGCCGGGCTGATGCTCGTGCTCACCCTCGTCACCTTGTGGGCGCCGCGCCCGCCGCTGCATGCCAAACCGCCGCGCACCCTGCGCGAAGCGGTGGTCGAGCCTTGGCAAGAATTTTTCAGCCGCAAGGGGGCTTGGGTCTTGCTGCTGGCCATCGTGTTCTACAAGCTGGGCGACGCCTTCGCCGGGGCCTTGTCCACCACCTTTCTGATTCGCGGCGTGGGTTTCAGCCCGGCGGATGTGGGCCTGATGAACAAGAGCATGGGGCTGGTCGCCACCATCGTCGGCGCGCTGCTGGGCGGGGCCTTGCAGGCGCGGCTGGGGCTGTGGCGGGCGCTGTTGCTGTTCGGCGTGTTGCAGGGCGCCTCTAATCTGGCCTACTGGGTGCTGGCGATTTCGCCGCAAAGTCTGGCGCTCATGGGTATGGCGATCGGCGTGGAAAACTTCACCGGCGGCATGGGCACGGCGGCGTTTGTCGCTTTGCTGTCGGCGCTGTGCGACGTGCGCTTTTCCGCCACGCAGTTTGCGCTGTTGTCGGCGCTGTCGGCGGTGGGGCGGGTGTATGTCGGCCCGGCTACGGGCTATCTGGTCGATGCGCTGGGCTGGCCAAACTTCTATCTTTTCACCGTCGTCGCAGCCGTGCCGGGCGTGGTGCTGATCTACTGGCTGCGCGACATCATCGAAGCCCGCGATGTGCAAAACCCGGGCGGGTGAAACGGTCGCGAACGGCCACAAACGGTCATAAAGACCGTTTCAGAGCGCATTCAGCCGAGGTTAAGGCTAGGCTGCTGCAATCGCATCAACATGGAGGAACGGCAACATGGCTGACACCGAACACGCGCTTGCTCTGGGCCAGGAGGCCCGGCTGTTTGTTCGCAATCATCAAAATGGCGTGCTGTCCACGCTGTCGAAGCGGCTGGACGGTTTTCCCTTCGGCTCGGTCTCGCCCTATATGCTCGACCACGAGGGTCACCCCGTCATTCTCATTTCCACCCTGGCCGAACACACCAAAAACATCGACGCCGATCCTCGGGTGAGCCTCATCGTGCATCCCTGCGCCGAAGACATGCAGGCCGCTGGCCGTGTCACCTTGGTCGGCCGCGCTGAACGCCTACCCGACAAGGCGGGCTTCGGCGCGCGCTACCTACGCTATCTGCCGCAGGCCGAGAGCTATTTCGCCATGCACGACTTTCACTTCTATCGTTTGCGGGTGGAAGACGTGCGCTTCATCGGCGGCTTCGGCAAGATCCACTGGATTCGCCCCGAGCGCTACGCCCCGCCTGCCGCGCCCGCGCTGGCCGCCGCCGAAGAGGGCATCCTCGCGCACATGAACGCCGACCATGCGCACAACCTGCGCGAATACTGCCGCCATGTGCATGGCGTGGAGGTGCTGGACGCGGCGATGGTCGGCATCGACTGCGATGGCTTCGACGTACGCGCCGACGGCCATGTGCTGCGCGTCAACTTCCCCGAGCCCGTGCTCGACGCCGAGGCCGCCCGCGCGGCCCTGGTCGAACTGGCGAAACAGGCCCGCACCACGGCCCCGGCGTGAGTTGGGCAGCGCCTGCAGAAAACCGCGCCCCGACTTACGATGACTCCCCGTCGCCAAGGCAAGAAGACTGCGGCGACACTTCCTGGAGACTCTGATATGAAGCTTTTCTACAGCCCCGGCGCCTGCTCGCTCTCACCGCACATCGTTCTGCACGAGCTCGGCCTGCCGCATGACGTGGTCAAGGTCGATCTCAAGACCAAGCAGACCAGCGATGGGCGCGACTTCCGCACCATCAACCCCAAGGGCTATGTGCCCACCCTGCAACTCGACGATGGCACCATCCTCACCGAAGGCCCGGCCATCGTGCAATACCTGGCCGATCGCAAACCCGAAATGCATCTCGCCCCGGCCAACGGCACGCTGGCGCGCTATCAGTTGCAGGAGTGGCTGAACTTCATCTCGACCGAGCTGCACAAGCAGTTCAGCCCGCTGTTCAACCCGGCCAGCAGCGCCGACCTGATCGCCGCGCAGAAGGCCAAGCTGGCCGAGCGCTTCGCCCTGATCGCCCAGACCTTGGAGCAACACGACTACCTGCTGCCCAGCGGCTTCAGCGTGGCCGATGCCTACCTCTACACCATCCTGACCTGGGCCGGTTTTGTCGGCGTGGATCTGTCGCCCTGGCCCGCCTTGGTGCGCTACAAGGCGCGCATGGAAGCGCGTCCCGGCGTGGCCGCCACCCTGGCTGCCGAGCGCGAGGCGAAAAAGAGCTGAACGCTGATTCAGGGCCCGCTGCGCACCGCGTCAGAACGGTGCGCCGAAAATCGCCCAGACGCCCGACAGAATGGTGGGCACGGCAAGCACGATGTTGATCGCAGACAGCGTGCGAATCTGCGCGGCCTGCGCGCAGGCCGCGCCCCAGTCGCTGCGCACAACGGCGCTGCGCATGCGCAGGAAGGGCACGAAAAAGATATACAGCGCGAGCAGCACCATGAGGCTGCCCAGCACCACCATCACCCATTGCGCTGAGCTGAGCACGCCAAACCCGCCGCGCAAAAACACCATGCCGTAGCCGGTGATGACCAGCGACGCGCCCGCGCCCCAGATCACGGCGAAAAAATTACGGAACAGTCCATAAAGCAGCCGAGCACGCGGCTCGGCCTGCGCGATGGCGCGTTTGAGCGCGGGCGCCAGAAAGCCATCCATGAAAAGAATGCCGCCGATCCAGATGACCACGGCGAGCAGATGGATGAATTGCGCGAGAGAGTTCCAGTTCATGGCGTGGGGCAGATCAGCAAAGTGGCTTCATTGCAGCAGAGTTGCGTGAGGTGTGGTTTGACGTGTCTCACAAGCCGTTTGTCGGCTGGGAGCCCAGCTCCTAGGTTCAGTCACAATGGACGCATGTCGTTTGTTTCTGCCCCTATTGCGTTCACGCCCCGATCTTTGGGGATGCTGAGTGCCGCCTTGCTGTGCTGGTTGCTGCAGTACGGTAGCGTGCAGCACGCGGCCGGACAGGTGGCGGCCTTGTTTCAGGCGGCCATTGCGGTGGCTTGGGCCATGTTGCTGCTCTGGCTGTGGACGCGCTGGCGCGGCATTGCGCTGTTCGCGCAGGGCGCGTCGCTGCTGCCCGCGCTCTGGGGCGGCGCGCTGTTTACCGTGCAATGGGCCTGCCTGTATCTCGCCGTAGACCGTGCCGCGCTGTGGCGCGTGGCGTTCTTGTTCGGGCTGATGGCGGTGCTGATGCGGGCTGCGGCGCAAGGGCGCAGGCGATCGCGGCTGGGCTTCGCGGCAGGTGTGGCGCTGCTCGCCGTCTGGGCCTGGGCGACGGGGCAAGGCGGGGTGGGGCTGTTGACCCTGGCCGCCGCGCTGGCTTTTGTGCTCGGGCTTCATCAGGTGCGCTGCGCCCAGATGCAGCGACAAGACCTGATGCGCTGGCGCTTCTATCAACTTTGTGTGGCCGCGCTGTTGCTGCCGTTGGCGGCGGTGGCGTTCAGCCCGAGCTGGAGCTTTCTGCCGGGCTGGAGCGCGCTGGGCGCGATGTTGCTGCAGGCGGTATGCGGCGGGCTGGCGTTTCCGTTTCTGCTGGCTGCGGCCTTACCAGAGGCCAGGAATGAAGCGGCGGGTGACGCGCGCATAACCGGCGTAGTCGGGCCAGACGCATGAGAGCAGCCGCTCTTCCATCGCCGCCTTGAAATTCAGCACCACGCCCAGCGCGATCCACAGCGCCCACTGCACCGGGCTGTGCGCCGCTGCGGCGACGCCGGCCATGAACAGAATCAGCGCGACATACATGGGGTGGCGCATCCAGCGGTAAGGCCCGGTGGTCACCAGATGCGCGCCCTGGCGTGGTTCGGGCACGATGTTGAAATTGCCCGGCCGGTTGTGCCAGAACACCCAGAGCACCAGCACCGCGCCGGCTGCAAGCAGCGCGAGCGCGGGCCAGCTCAGGCGCCAATGCGGCGAGGGCCAGCCGAACATCAGGGCGAGCAGCCCGAACTGGGCAGTCACCCAGAGCCGGGCGAGGGTATGCGTCTGCATGGTGGATGTCTTTCAGGCTTGTCAGGCGCTGCGCATTACCAGCGGCGCTTGCGCACGTTGCGCAGGAACTCGTCGAGAATGGGGGTGCAGTCGAGCAGTTCGGGGTTGGACGGGTGATGGAATTCCGGGTGCCACTGCAGGCCCAGCAGAAAGTTGCGGCCGGTGCCGCGTATGGCTTCGGGCAGGCCGTCTTCGGGGCTGATGGCGTCCACCACCAGGTCGCGACCGAGCGAGCGTACCGCCTGGTGATGCACCGACACGATGTTGAGTGTGCCCGGATCGACTTCGGGGTAGAGGCGGGCCAGCAGGCCGCCTTCGGTGAAACGCACCGGGTGGAAATGGCGGTCGTAGGCGTCGCTGAGGTGCTGGGTGTGGCTGTGGGTGAGTTGCGTGGGCAGATCTTGGTAGAGCGTGCCGCCCATGGCGACATTGATGAGTTGCGCGCCGCGGCAGATGCCGAGCACGGGCTTGCGCACTTCGATGAACTCATGCAGCAGCTCCATCTCATAGCCATCGCGCACCGGGTCGCCCGCCCACTCGGGCTTGAGCGGTTCCTCGCCGTAGCTGTGCGGGCTCATATCCGAGCCGCCCTGGAGAATCAGGCCGTCGAGCGCGTCGGCGTAGTCGCTCAGTCGGATATTGCTGCGCACAATGCCGCCGCCCGTCGCCACCGTGGGCACCATGAACACCAGCACATCGCGCGACATGGCCCAGTGCGCGACCGACTGCTCCAGATACTGCAGCGTTTTGCTGCGCAGCCCGGCCTGTCCGGGCTGGGGATGGTCGATGCGTGCCGAAATGCCGATTTTCAGAGGTTTGGTCGCCATGAGAGTGCTCGCTGTGGCAAGGATGGATTCATCTTATGACGACCGGAGTGACCGGGCGTTCCCTAGGGCCTGTTAACGCTATTGATGCCCCCGCGCCGGGGGTCTGGGCGGAGGCAATGCGAGGCGCAGGCCGCGCCGTGGTGTGTGGCACCACAAGCGGACTGCAACGTGGCAGTGCGCCGCCCAGAC
>NZ_MEGQ01000058.1:0-16738 GCF_001725585.1 Thiomonas sp. SCN 64-16
GCTTGATTTTTCTGCTGGGCATCGGCATCGGCACCCTGGGTTTCAACTCCGTGTTCAGTTCTATCGAGGGCTGGGCCTGGAAGCAGGTCGGCCCAGATGGACTGACCTTGCCGCAGTTACTGCACCTTCCTGCCTGGGCTGTCTGGGGTCTGCTGTTCGCCGTGCTCGTAGTTGTGGGCTACCTCACCCGAACCAATGCCTCTGCGCGCAAGACCAGCAACAAATCTTCCGGCTCGTTTGCACCGCAAAACAGCTAAATCGCATTGCGCTGTCAGCGCACGGCCCTGCACACACGTTGATAGTCCGCAGGGCCGCAAGCAGTTGCCCTGGATTTTTTCAACCACTCATCAGGAGTTCCACATGGCTAAAGCCCGCATCAAACTCTCGCAAGCTCTTCCCGCCCTGGCCCTTGCTGCGGCTGTAATCGCGCCCATGCCGCAGGCCCTGTCTAGCCTGTCCGCCACCGGCGTTGCACAGGCTGCGAGCAATCCCTGCGCACCAAGCAATCCTTGCGCTCCGTCCAAGAAGATGGACAAAAAAATGGAAAAGAAGAGCAGCAATCCTTGCGCTCCTTCCAAGAGTAGCAATCCTTGCGCTCCGTCCAAATAAGCTGACTTGAACACATGGCGCAGTCTCTGCACTGCGTCATGTTTATCCATGCTCCAGTCCTCTTCCCTGTTGTCTGGCCACGCGCCCAAAGGTCGACGCTTTACCGCCGATCTTTTGCGCGCATTGCCTCCGCAAGAGCGAAGCGATCTGTATGCCTACGGTCTCAAGGCGCTTGAAGCCACGCAGTCGCTGCTGCAACAGGGCAAAACGGTGATCTCCGAAATCATTGGGAATGCCGCGTATGTCGAGTGGGAGCACTATCCGCAGCGCGATGCAAAAAGCCGCACCGGGGCTTTGTTTTATTACCACGCCCATGCAGCGAGCCAACGAATGTCGGCAGAGCATGGTCATTTCCATGTCTTTGCTCCCAACGACCGTGCCGAGTGCCCGTCCGACCAGCGCTACACACATATCGCGGGCTTGTCGGTCGATGCGCGTGGCATGCCATTGCGCGTATTCACGACCAACCAATGGGTCACGGCCGAATGCTGGGAAGATGCCGAGCGCGTCTGCACCCTGGCGCGCCAGACCACGCTCAAAGATGCCAAGCCGCACAGGGTCGGACAGTGGCTGGATGCCGTGTTCGCCTTTTTTCGACCGCAGATCGATCTGATCGCCCACATGCGCGACGCGCGCGTCAAGGCGCTGCAGGCGCGGGGGCGCACCCAGTTGCTCGAAGACCGACGCACGCATATCCTGAGCCAGTGCCGTATTGATTTTTCGACGCAGATTTTTGCGTTGGAGGAGTTGGGCGGAGATGCGCCCTGAGTAGGTAGAGTCGGGCGGGTACACGCCCTGAAATGCAGTTACACCAATCCAAACGAGGAGCCAACATGAAACTGAAACACCTGATCGGCATGAGCATCATCGCTGTAGCCGCGGCGCAAACCGCCGGTGCAGCTACGCTGCCCGGCCCGCTGGTCACCCCCCAATGGCTGAATGCCAATAAAGACGCGGTCACCATTATCGACATCCGTGACGAGCCCAAGACCTTCACCGAAGCGCCGAAATTCGAGGTCGATCCCAAGACCAAGGTCAAGACCCTGGTGAAAACCGGCGGGCACATCGAAGGCGCCATTCCGGTGGACTTCGGCAAGATCCGCCAGGAACGCACGGTGGACGGTGTCAAGATCAAGGCCCAGCTGCCGACCGCCGAGTACTTCACCAAGGTCATGGACGACTCGGGCCTGAACAAGACCGACAAGCCCATCGTGATCGTGCCCACCGGCGAGAGCGTCGACTCCATGGACATGGCCACCCGCCTGTACTTCCAGCTGCGCTACTTCGGTGAGCCGCGCGACAAACTCGCCATCCTCAACGGCGGGGTCAACGCCTGGATTCAGGCCGGCTATCCCGTCTCGACCGACAAGGTAACGCCGACCAAGGGCGACTGGGCCGCCGGCGCTGAAGACAAGGCCATTCTGGCCTCGATGCAGCAAGTCAAGGAAGGTCTGCAAGGGGGCAAGGATCAGTTCATCGATGCCCGCCCGACTGCCCAGTTCCTGGGCATTGTGAAAAAGCCGATCAACAAGACCGCCGGTCACTTGCCGGGTGCGCGCTCCTTCCCGACTGACGCCATCGTCAAGCCGGTTGGCGCCGCACATGAATTCATGAGCGCCGACGATTACAAGAAGATCTACGCCGAGTTCAATATCCAGCCCGACGCGCAGACCATCACCTACTGCAACACCGGCCACCTGGCCTCTGGTGCCTGGTTCGTCTCCCACGAGATTCTGGGCAACAAGAACTCCAAGCTCTACACAGGCTCGATGATCGAGTGGACCAACCTCGGCAATCCGACGGTCGGCCTGCCACAGTAAATCAAAGCAGCAGCCAGCCGCCCTGTGCGGCTGTCATGACGACGCCCGGGCCTGTCCCGGGCGTCGTCGTTTTAATCCCCCGCGTTCGGGCAGGATAAACAGCTTGGTGGATTCGCCCCCTCTCAGCGCAGTGCGCCCATTCGAGGGGGATGCCCGTGATTCCCGAGGCAGACGTGAGATATTTCACAGGCAAACTCACCACAAAACCGATCAAATGAGGGCTTGAACCTCCTACACTGCCCATCCACAATTTCGTCGTTTTTATCCTTTCTCCGACATTACAGAGGTCGAGCATGTTGATCCGCAATTCCCGATTCAGTCTTTGGCGCATGGCCGCAGCCTCTATGGCAGCCCTCCTGCTTGGCGCCTGCGCCGCGAACAACTACCCGCCCGCGCCGGGAAAAATCACCCAGGGCGCCTATCACTACAAGGTGGGCGCTGGCGACACGCTCAATATCAACGTCTGGCGTAACCCAGATTTGTCTATGTCCATCCAGGTCCGTCCGGACGGCAAAATCTCCACTCCGCTGGCGCCCGACGTTCAGGCGGCCGGCAAGACGCCGGGCGAAATCGGCCAGGAAATCGAGGCGCGGCTGTCGAAGTATGTCCGCGATCCGGTGGTGTCCGTGGTCGTGACCGGGTTTCATGGACCGTACAGCCAGCAGATCCGTATCGTCGGTCAGGCCGTGCGCCCCATCGCCATTCCCTACCGCGAAAACATGACCTTGCTCGACGTAATGATCGCCGCCGGTGGCCTGACCGAGTTTGCCGATGGCAATGCCGCTGTGCTGGAGCGCCATGGCAAAACCTACAGCATCAAGCTGGGCAACCTGCTCAAGCGCGGTGAAATGTCGGCCAATGTCCCGGTGGAGCCGGGCGATGTCATCATCATCCCGCAGAGCATGTTCTGACCTTGACTCTGCTTTCATTCACCCCATCCGAATCCCGCCCCATGCAGACCTCTAGCCGCAAAGTCTTGTTCGCGCTGACCCCGCTGGCCTTCTGTCTTCTGCAGGCGGGATCGGCTTGTGCGCAGGCCATTCCCGGGCTCAATCTCGCCGCACCCGGCGGCGTGGCGCTGCCTCAGCAGCTCGAAGGCGGCGAAACGCAGGGTGGGCTGCTGACACCGCTGGGAACGGCCAGTGCACCGCTCCCAGCGCGCGGCAACTTCGTCCAGCCCTCTGTGGGCATGTCGGTCGTGCAGACCAGCAATGTCTATTTCGGCTCGAACAACCCCGCGCGCTCCGACACCATCTTCAGCATCACCCCGGGCATTGCGTTTCAAACCCTCGGGCCCGACTTGCGCACTTTCGGCAACTTTGCGCTCAATGCCCAGTATTACGCTCGCAGTAGCTACAGCAACACGGTCCTGCCCTCCGGCACTTTGGGCCTGAATGCCAGGCTGGTCGATCAATGGCTGTATTTCGATGCCGGCATCAACTCGCAACAAAACGCGTTGCTCACCATCCCGGCCCAATCCACCGGCACCGCAACCTACACCACCACCCAATACAGCCTCAGCCCATACATCGACCATCGTTTCAACGATGATCTCCGGTTGCAGGCGCGCAGCGAAAACGTCTGGACCCGCATCAGCGGCAATCAAACCGGCGCCGCTTTGAGCAACGGTCGCTATGGGAAGCAGAGCATCCGCCTGGATCGACGTCCCACCCCCCTGGGCTGGGGCCTTGATGCCAAGCAAGAAGAAACGGTTTACACCGACAGCGGATCGCTTGCCGTGCGTGACGAAATCGCGCGTGCCCGGGTTCTTTATGCCTTCACGCCGCATTTCGAAGGCGGACTGATTGGCGGCTATGAGCATTACTCCACGGGCTATGCAAGCCTGGGGCACAGCATCTACGGCGCGCAGCTCAACTGGCGACCCAATGTCTTCACCCGCTTCGACGGCGTGGTGGAGCGGCGGTTTTTCGGCACGGGCTGGGATATCAGCGCCTCGCAGCAGATTCAGCGCCTGAGTCTGCGCCTGAACTGGAACCGGGCGCCCTCGTCCTACCTCGCTTCGCTGCAGACCATTCCGTCGGGGGTGAGTTTGTCCACCCTGCTGGGTGGCATGCTCGCCTCGCAGTACCCCGACCCTGCCGCTCGTGCGCAGGCGGTGCAAAACCTGCTGGCCGTCACCGGTCTGCCCGCCACCCTGCCCAACGCTGTCAACTATTACACCCAGTCTGCCACCCTGCAAGACACCCTGACCTTGACCGGAGTCTTGCTCGCGCAGCGCAACAGTTACACCGTCTCGGTGTTTCACACCAAAACGCAAGACCTGATCCTGCCCGGCTCACCCCCTTTGAACAATCTGCTGCTTGCCTCGGCTGACTATATTCAAAACGGTATCGGCCTGAGCTACGGACGGCGCCTCACCCCGGTGATGAGTCTGAACGTCGGCCTGCTGCGTGCTTTGAGCACAGGGTTTGGTCCCAATGAAGGGGTCAGCACCCGCCAGACCACATTCATCGTGCAACTCAGTCGGCGCCTTTCCCCGCAGACCATCCTGGTTCTCGGCGCACGCAGGCAACTGCTCGATACCGCCAATAGCGGCATCCTCAGCGCAAACGAATCGGCGGTTTACGCCGGTGTCACCCATCAGTTCTGAATCAGGCTCATGTACGCAGCGCACTTCGGCCTGAGCGCCCCGCCCTTCCAGCTCAACCCAGACCCCAGCTTTCTGTTCGAGAGCAAGGGACACAACTACGCCCACCAATATCTGCGCTTTGGCGCCATGCAGGGCGAAGGGTTCATCATCGTCACCGGAGAGATCGGCGCGGGCAAAACCACCCTGGTGCGCGCGCTTCTCAATGAGCTTGATCCGACCAAGGTCGCCGCGGCCCAGATCGTCAGCACCCAACTCGAAGCCGAAGATTTGCTGCGCGCGGTGGCCAACGCCTTTGGCGTGCCGTCCAAAAATGCGTCCAAGGCCGAGTTGCTGGCCACGCTCGAAGCGCATTTCACCACCCTGATGCTGCAGAACCGTCGTGCCCTGCTGGTCATCGACGAAGCGCAGAACCTGAATGCGGCGGCCATTGAAGAGTTGCGCATGCTGTCCAACTTTCAGTATGGCAACCGCGCGCTGCTGCAAAGCTATCTCGTCGGGCAACCTGAACTGCGCGAGGTGCTGCGCGCACCCAATCTGGAGCAACTGCGTCAGCGCATCATCGCCAGTTGTCACATCGGCCCGATGGACTCGGACGAAACCCGCGCCTACATCATCCACCGCCTCAAGCGAGTCGGCTGGACGGGGCGGCCGCAATTCGATGATGCCGCTTTCGCCTCGGTACACGACTGGACGGGCGGGCTGCCGCGGCGTATCAATATGTTGTGCAATCGTCTGCTGCTCTCGGCCTTTCTCGACAACACCGACCAGATCGACGCTGCGCGCGTCGACACCGTGGCCCGCGAAATTCGCGAGGAGATCGGCGGCCTGCTGCGCCCTGCCGATCCAACCGAACCGCAGGCCCCCACCATCACCGCGCCGGTACAGCGAACCGCTCCCGCCGCACCTGAGCCGCCCATCCAGACGGACGCTGCTTCGAGTCTGCCCGTTTTGCGCGATGTCGCCGAAGCCCTCACCCGCGCACCTGCGCCACCCAAACCGGGCGAACCCGGCCCGCTGCTGTGCATCGCCCAAACCCTGCAAGATCGCATCGCCCTGCACCCGCTGATGCAAAAGATGCGGGCCTATTCCGGCTTGCCCCAACCCGTGCTGGTCGGGCTGGAACAACTGTCTTCTTCCGCCATCGCCAACGACCCGGCACTGGCCGAAATCGATCTCGCCCTGCTGCCTGACGCGCAGGATGAGCGGCCCAGTCTTGCGGTCTGGGTGAATTGGCTCGATCAGATTTTCACCACCTACCGACCCGCCGCGGTGCTCACGTTCGCAGACAGCGATGCCGCCCTTGCGGCCGGCCTGATGGCCCAGCGCCAAAAGATCTCGCACGCGCATATCGAGTCCGGCCTGCGTCATGGCCAGCGTGCCGATACGCAAGAAATCGACCGCATCGTCATTGATCAACTGACCGATCTGCATCTGACCCTGGGGACGGGCTGCGCCGATACGCTGACGCATGACGGCATCCCTCCCGCATCCATCCGCGTGGTGGGCAACCTGCGGATCGATGCCGTCGTGCAGGGCCTGGCCAGTGCACCAGACCCCAAGCTGTTCGCCACGGAAATCGGGGTGCCCAAGACCTATCTCTCCAACCCCCAGGGCTATGCGCTGCTACTGCTCGAAGACGCTGAATGGGCGACTTCGCGCGACAAGATGATCGACATGCTGGCCAACGCCAAGCGCCTGAGCCGCATCCTTCCTGTCATCTGGCCGATGCCGACCGCCCTGCACAGCCGCCTGCTGCAATACGGTTTGAGCAACTCCCTGCGAGGTTCGCGCGTGGCCTGCGTGCCCGAACAGCCTTTCGGGCAGACGCTGGCCCTGCTCAGCAAGGCCACCTGCCTGTTGACAGACCGCGCCAATCTGCAGGATGCCAGCTCCTATCTCGCCATCCCCTGCCTGACCCTGCAAGACTACTGCGCCCGCACCCAAACCCTCAAGCAGGGCAGCAACCAGCTCGTCGGACGAGATTTTCGTCGCATCTTCCAGGCCATGGGTGACATTCTGGAAGGCGACAAAAAAGCCCGTCCCAACCCGTTCGAGGACGATGGCAAAGCCTCCGAGCGCATCGCTCAGGCGCTTGAAACCTGGCTGATGACACAGTGGGAAAACCAGGTGCTCGAAACCCTGGAGACCCAGGCATAACGCACATGACGCCACGAGTCCACAGCTGCACCTCACTCTGAAAAGCTACATCATGAACGATTTACTACGTCCCCTGTTCAACCTCCTGCCCGGCATGTGGGACAGGCGCTGGGTCGGACTGCTCACCGCGTGGGTCATCATGGCGCTGGGCGGTATCGGCGTGGCCATGTTCCACGAGCGGTATATGGCGTCAGCGCGCGTTTATGTGGACACGCAAACCCTGCTCAAACCGCTGATGCAAGGCCTGACCGTGCAGCCCAATATCGACGATCAGGTCGCCATGGTGGCCCGCACCTTGCTCGCCCGCCCCAATCTGGAGCGGCTGGTGCGTGAAAAGCATCTCGCGGTCGATGACGGTCAGCCCGAATCGGTCAACCGCACCGTCGATCAACTTCTCAAGAGCATCAAGCTCGGCATCAACGCGCGGGAGAATCTCTACAGCGTCAGCTACGTCAACAGCGATCCGCAGGTTGCGCTCGGCGTCGTCAAAGATCTGGTGAACATGTTCCTCACCTCGGGCATTGGCGGCAAGCAGCAAGACACCCAGCAGGCGCTCAACTTTCTCGATACCCAGGTCGCCGACTATGGCCGCCAGCTCAGTGCCGCCGAACAAAAGCTCAAAGACTTCAAGACCCAGCATCCCGGCTATTCCGGTGCGGCGAACGTCGACTACTACACCCGAGTCAACCAGGCCTCCGACCAACTCTCCCAGCTTCAGGGCCAGCTCAGTGCCGCGATTGCCGCGCGCAATGCCATCAGCGGCCAGATGCGCGGGGAATCTCCCACCATCAGCGTGACATCGCCCTATATGGCAGCCGCCGCTGGCCCCGCGGCGCCCGGCGTTCCTGCGTCCGTGCTCGATGTGGACCGGCGCATTCAGGAGCAGCGCGCGCGGCTCGACGATCTGTTGCAGCGCTACACCAACGACTATCCCGATGTCATTTCGGCGCGCCAAACCCTGGCCCGGCTGGAAGCGGAAAGAAAATCACGCTTGAAGGCCGCCGCGGAACATCCCGCGCAAGCCGCTGAACAAGCGCCGATGGCTGCCAACACCATCAGCACCGCCAACCCGGCCTACCAGCAGCTGCGCGTGCAGGTCGCACAGGCCGACGCCAACGTGGCCTCGCTTCAAGCCCAGGTGGGCGAGGCTCAGGCACGGTTGGCCGAGCTGCGCAGTCAGGCCAACAAAATGCCCGCGCTCGACCAGCAATATGCCGAACTCATGCGCGGCTACGACGTCATTCGCAAGAGCTACGACGATCTGGTGGCGCGACGTCAGTCTGCCGGGCTGACGCAAAGCGTCGATGCCTCCTCGCAGCTTGCCGTGTTCCGCGTGGTCGATCCCCCGCGTGTGGAGCAGCGTCCGCTGTTCCCGAGCAAGCCCATGCTCATTGCTCTGCTGGTGTTTTTTGCACTGGCCTGCGGAGTGGCGGCAAGTTTCATCGTCTCGCAGATCATGCCGACCTATCACAGCCCGCGTCATCTGCGCGAAACCATCGACCGCCCCGTGCTCGGCAGCATCTCCCTGCTGAACTCGCCCGAAATTCTCAGCCACGACAAACGGAACAATATGAATCTCGCGCTGGGTATCGCCGGACTCGTGCTGATCGGGCTGCTCTGGGCCATCTGGGCCCATTTCACGCGGCAGCCCGGCGTTTAAGGAAACACCATGAGCACCATTGAACAAGCCGTCAAGCGTCTCGAGGAACTCCGCAGCGCCGGAGTCGATGTCCTCTGGAAGCCCGAATCCGCCGCTGAAGTCGCCCCAACTGCACCCTCGCCCTCACCTTTCGCAACCGCGCCCGCTGGCGCCGCGATTACGCAACCCCATACCGCCCCAACCCAGCCGACCGAGGCCGCCAAACACACGGCGAAGCCACAAGACATGGGCACGCGCTCGAAGCAGGTCGAGATCGACCTGAACAAGCTGGCGGCTCAGGGCTATATCGTGCCGCACGCCACCCGCTCGCTGCTGGTCGATGAGTTCCGCGTGGTCAAGCGGCCGCTGCTTGCCAACGTCACCGGGGCCGCCTCGGCCAAGATCGACCGGCCCAATCTCATCATGGTCACCAGTTCGCTGCCGGGCGAAGGCAAGACCTTCGTGGCGGCCAACCTCGCCATGAGCATCGCCGCCGAGCTGAACCACACGGTGCTGCTGGTCGACGCCGATCCTTCGCGCAGCAGCCTGCTCGAACGCCTGGGCATTCCCCCGGCGCAGGGTTTGATCGACAAACTGCTCAACCCCGAGCTAGATCTGTCCGATCTCATCCTCGCAACCAACGTGCCTAAGCTCGCCTTGCTGCCCGTGGGCACACCCAACGCGCAAGCCACCGAGCTGTTTGCCAGCGCCACCATGGACCTGCTGCTCGAAGAAATGGCGCACCGCTACCGCGACCGGGTCATCATTCTCGACGCACCGCCGCTACTGCCCTCCGCCGAAGCGCGCGCGCTGTCTTTGCACGCCGGGCAGATTCTTTTCGTCGTGCAGGCCGGACGCACCCATCAAGGCACGGTGCAGCAGTCACTCAGCCTGCTGCAAGATCATCCCATGGTCTTCACCCTGCTCAACCAGAGCCGCGGGCCAAAGGCCGGGTCGCCCTACGGGTACTACGCCTATTGATCTCTCGCGATATCCTGCACCGCGCCCCAAGGCTCGCTCAGGTCTTGGGGCGTTTTTTTGACCTTCTTTTTTGCCTTTCAGGTGGAAAATTCACGCCTACCGTGATTGATTTCTCGCCCTCCCCTGCTTGGGTACTAGGCAAGCGGGCTCTGGCGCAGTGCAATATCCTCCTATGGAAAAGCCTGTCGAACGGGGGGTTCGCGCAGCGTTTCCATTCTTGGTGGAAATCATGCACAGCCCTTCAAACAACGGCAGTCCTCATTCCCGGCTAGACGATTTGACGGCAATCGTCCCGGAATCGCTGCGCAAACCCTTTCGTCTCGATCTGCCAACACGGGGCGGCCTACCCTCTGAAATCGCGATGGCCGCAGCGGCCATCACACTGCAACGGCTGTGCGGCCCGGGCGCAGGTCTGCTGGTGCTGTCGCGGCAAGCCGCGCCCTTTCTCCTGGCCGCCTTGCCAGATGAGGCAGGCCTGCGCGTCATCGAGCGTGCGGGTGATGAACTCTCCGAGCGTTCCGCCCCACCAGTGCCGGAAGCGGTCGATCTGGTCTGGCTCGCTGATCCAGCCGCGGAAGGCGACGCGGCCAGCCGCCATCCCTCCGCACTCATTCTGACTCTCGAACCGCAACAGCACGCCCTGCAGATCCTCTCCTCCGGGCTTTACCCCGAAGAATTCGTCCGGTCGTTGCTCCACACCATCGACATCGTGGCGCGCGCTCTCCAAGCCGATCCGACCCAGCGCGTCGAGCAGATCGCGCTGCTCGACGACGACCAGTACGCCGAACTCCTGGCGCTTAACCCCGACTTCCGCGCAGCCCCCGCCAGCCCCAGCGTGCAGGCCCGCTTCAGCGAGATGCAAGCCCGGCACCCTGAGGCGACCGCCGTGCGCTGGCATGACGGGCAATGGAGCTACGCCCAACTCAACGCCCAAGCCCGGGCCGTGGCGGCCGCGCTGCAGACGCAGGGCGTGGCACCGGGCGATGTCGTCGCGCTCTGTCTTGATCGATCGCCAGTCGCCATCGCCTCGGTGCTCGGCATGCTGATGATCGGGGCCGTCTATCTGCCTATCGACCCGAAATTCCCCCCGGAGCGCGTGGCCTTCATGGTGCAAGACGCGGGAGCGCGGCTCGCCCTGGTCCAGCCCGATACCGCTGCGCTGTTTCCAGCCAAGCTACAGACCCTCGATCCCCAAGACCTGCTCGGCAACGCCAGCGCGCCGCAGCTGAGCGGCGACGTGCCGAGCGCGCCCGACGCGCTGGCCTATGTGATGTACACCTCCGGATCCACCGGAGAACCCAAGGGCATCACCATTGCGCACCGCGCCATCCTGCGCCTGGTGGTCGATGCCACGTTTATGCCGCTCGACGCCTCGACCGTCATGCTGCACGCCGCGCCGCTGGGTTTCGATGCCTCCACGCTCGAAATCTGGGGGCCTCTGCTCAATGGCGGCTGCTGCGTGCTGCATGACGAGTCCATTCCCACCGGCCCCGGCATCGCGCGCAGCATCGCGCGTCACGGGGTGCGCAGCGCCTGGCTGACGGCGGCGCTGTTCAACGCCATCGTCGATGACGATCCCCACTGGTTTACCGGTCTGAGCCACCTGCTCACCGGGGGTGAAGCCCTGTCGGTCGCCCACGTTCGCCGTGCGCTCGAAGCACTGCCGCAGACCGCCCTGATCAACGGTTATGGCCCCACCGAGTGCACCACTTTCACAGCCACCTATCGCATTCCGCATGCGCTGCCGCCCGACACCCTGACCATCCCCATCGGCCACCCCATCCAGGACACGCATGTGCTCATCCGCTCGGCCACCGGCGCGCTGCTGCCCCGGGGCATGGTGGGCGAGCTGTGCGTGGGTGGGCGTGGCGTCGCTCGGGGCTATCTCAACCGAGCCGAGCTGAGCGCCGAACGCTTCGTGACCGACCCGCTCGATGTCCAAGGCAAGCTCTATCGCACCGGCGATCTGGTTCGCTGGCGCTCGGATGGCGCGCTGGAGTTCATCGGCCGCGTCGATGGCCAGATCAAGATTCGCGGCTACCGCATCGAGCTCGGCGAAATCGAAGCCGCCCTGGCCGCGCAGCCCGGCGTGCAAGCCTGCGCGGTCGCCCTGCATACCGACCCCGCGCTCGGCCCGCAGCTGGTCGGCTATGTCGTCGCCCAGGGCGGCGCGCCGCTTGATCTCGGCACGGTACGCCGCGCGCTCGCCGCCCGGCTGCCCGATTACATGACCCCCGCGCACCTGATCGCGCTCGCACGTCTGCCCGTCACCCTCAACGGCAAGCTCGATCGCAAAGCCCTGCCCGCGCCGACGCGCGCTGCCACGGCGGGTACTGCAGCCCCGGCGGAATCACCCGGGGTGACCCAAGAAGTTGCCACGGTCTTCGCCGAGGTGCTGGGTCTGGATCGCGTTAGCCCGTCGGACAATTTCTTCACCCTCGGCGGCAATTCCCTGCTGGTCCTGCGCGCCCTGACCGCGCTGCGCCAGCGTGGACACGGCGAACTCAGCGTGGCCGCGTTTTTCGGCGATCCGACGCCGCGCGGCATCGCCGCACACATCGGCGGACAGGTCGGCATCGCGGCCAACCGTCTCACCGCCGCCCACCGCAGTGAATCTCAGGACGAAACCCTGCGCGACGAGCCCATCGCCATCATCGGCATGGCCGGACGCTTCCCCGACGCGCCGACGGTGGAGGCCTTCTGGGACATGCTCGACGAAGGCCGCGAGGGCATCCGCTTTTTCCGCCCCGACGAACTCGACCCCGCCATTCCCGCCGCGCTGCGCGCCGATCCGGCCTACGTCGCCGCGCGCGGCGTGCTGCAGGGCGTGGCCGATTTCGATGCCGCCTTCTTCGGCATCAGCCCGCTCGAAGCCGAACTGATGGACCCGCAGCAACGCGTGTTCCTCGAGCTGTGCTGGGAATGCATGGAGCGCGCAGGCCATGTGCCGGGCCAGACCGCCACGCCCGTGGGCGTGTTTGCCGGCATGTACAACGCCACCTATTTTCAGCGCCATGTCAGCGCCCATCCCGACAAGGTGCAACGCCTGGGCGAGTTCCAGGTCATGCTCGCTAACGAGAAGGACTACATCGCCACCCGCACCGCCAACCGGCTCGATCTCACCGGCCCGGCGGTCAGCGTGCATACCGGCTGCTCCACCTCGCTGGTGGCCATCGGCCAGGCGGTGGACAGCCTGCACAGCGGGCAGTGCGGCATGGCGCTTGCCGGCGGCAGCTCCATCACCTGCCCGCCCAACAGCGGCTATCTCTACCAAGAGGGCTCGATGCTCTCGCCCGACGGCCATACCCGTACCTTCGACGCGCAGGCGCAGGGCACGGTGTTTTCCGACGGCGCCGCCGTGGTGCTGCTCAAACCCCTGAGCGCAGCCCTGGCCGATGGCGACACCATCCACGCCCTGATCCGCAGCGTCGCCATCAACAATGACGGCGGCGGCAAGGCCAGCTTCACCGCGCCCAGCGTGGATGGGCAGGCTGCAGTAGCCGCTTCCGCGCTGGCCGCTGCCAACGTGCAACCCGAAGACATCAGCTACATCGAGACGCACGGCACCGCCACCCCGCTGGGCGACCCGGTGGAGGTGCAGGCCCTCACCCGGGCCTTCCGCCAGTCCACCAAGCGCACACAGTTCTGCCGCATCGGCTCCGGAAAGAGCAATGTCGGCCATACCGTCATCGCCGCCGGCGCCACCGGGGTCATCAAGACCGCGCTGTCGCTGCAGCACGAGCGCATCCCGGCCACCCTGCATTTCCACACGCCCAACCCCAAACTGGGGCTGGAAGATTCTCCCTTCATCGTCAACGACCGCCTCACGCCGTGGCCGCGCGGCGCACAGCCGCGTCTGGCCGGAGTCAACAGTTCGGGCGTGGGCGGCACCAACGCCCACGCCATTCTGGAAGAAGCGCCGCTGCGCGCGCCCAGCAGCCCCGCACAAGGGCCGTTCATCCTGCGCCTGTCCGCTCGCAGCGAAGGCGCCCTCACCGCCTCCGCCGAGCAACTCGCCGCGCATCTCGCCACTCAGCGCGAAACCCCGCTGGGCGATTGCGCCTACACCCTGCGTGTGGGCCGCAAGACTTTTGCCCACCGTCTGATCGTGGTGGCCGACGACGCGGCCGACGCCGCCCGCGCCCTGCGCGATGCGCAAGCCCCGCTGAGCGCGCGGCGCAAAGCGCCCGCCGCGCCGCCGCCTCTGGCCCTGCTGTTTCCCGGTCAGGGCGCGCAATACGCGGCGATGGGCAGCGGCCTTTACGTCTCCCTGCCCGAGTTTCACGACGCGCTCGACGCCGCCCTTGCCGCGTTTGCGCCGCACACCAAGTTCGACCTCAAGGCGCTGCTGTTCGGCGGCGATGCGGCCGCGCTGCAGCCCACCGCCGTCACCCAGCCCGCCACCTTCTGCATCGAATACGCCCTGGCGCAATGGTGGTTGCAGCGCGGAGTGGAGCCCAGCGTACTCATCGGCCACTCCGTGGGCGAGTTCGTCGCCGCCGTGCTGGCGGGGGTGTTCTCGCTCGAAGACGCCGCCGCCCTGGTGGCCTTGCGCGGCCAGCTCATGCAGGCCCAGCCGCCAGGCGCCATGCTGTCGGTGCGGCTCTCGGCCAGCGCGCTGCAGCCCTATCTCACGGACGATCTCGACCTCGCCGGCGAAAACGGCCCGCAGGCCAGCGTGGTGGCCGGTTCGTTCGAGGCCATCAGCCGCTTGCAGGCCCGGCTTGACGCCGAAGGCCTCGTCAGCCGTCCACTGCAGACCTCGCACGCTTTCCACTCCGCCAGCAGCGCGTCATCATCTCCACCCGTACCGGTCAGACCCTCAGCGCCGAACAGGCCACCGACCCCGTTTACTGGGCAAGGCATCTGCGCGAAACCGTGCGCTTCTCCAGCGCAGTGCAGACGGCGCTGGGCACCCAGCCCGACCTGGTCTGCATCGAGTGCGGCCCGCGCGGTTCGCTCAGCACCCTGGTGCGCCAGCACGCACGCGCAGGCCAGGCCGCGCCCATCGCCCTGCCCAGCCTGCACGACGCCGCCGCCAGCGAACTGCACCAACTCGCCAGCGCGGTCGGCCAGCTCTGGACGCTGGGGCACGACATCCCCTGGTTCGATGCCGCGGAAAAGCGCCAGCGCATTCTCCTGCCCACCTACCCCTTCGAGCGCAAGCGCTACTGGCTGGACGCCGCCGTGGCGCCCCAAACCAGCTCGCAGCCCAGCGCGCAACCCGCCCCCCAGCCCGCCGCATCGCCTGCCAGTGCTGCCATAGTTTCCGCCCCTTCCCTTCCCATTCCGACGACCGCCGCCATGACCCAAGCCGCCTCTCGCCTGCCGACGCTCATCTCCCGCCTCAACGCCCTGTTCGAAGACAGCTCGGGCGTCGAGCTGGCCGATACCGACCCGACCGCCGCCTTCGTCGAACTGGGGCTCGATTCGCTCACCCTCACCCAGGCTGCGCTGCAGATCAAAAAAGACTTCCGCCTGCCCATCACTTTCCGCGACCTGATGGAGCGCTACCGCAGCGTCGACGCCTTGGCCCGTCACATCGACAGCCAGCTCCCGCCCGAAGTGGCCCAACCCGCTGCCCAACCCGCTACTCAGCCCGCCACTCAGCCCGCAATCGCGCCCCAAGCCGCGCCGCAAGCCCCGCGCCGTCGGCCGCCGGCTGGGAGGAGAGGCCGGCGCCGGCCGCCCGGATCGCGGCCGCGTTGTCGTAGCAGACCTCCGTCCGCAGCAGGTCGGCCCGCTTGGCGTAGAACTTCATGCGGGTGGGCGCATCCGCCACGTCACCCTGCCACGTCACCGTCACGAAGTTGCCGTCTCTCTCGGTGTCGGGGGCGGCGGCGTAGTGCCGCACCCGGCCCACCCGGGTCCACGGGTTCGACCCTCCGGCAAGGGCGTGGGCGAGCTTCGGCGCATCGTCTCGCCACAGGTCCCGGCACAGCTCGGCCTGGCGCGGCGAGAGCCTCGCCCGGGCGGGCGAGCCGGCTGCGCGCGCCACCGCCGCCAGGAAGGCGTCGACCAGGTCGGAGACGGTCAGCAGCTGCAGGCCGAGGAGCAGCGGGCGGTCCTCCTCGGGCGGCCCGACGACGTTGCCGCCGCCCCCACCGAGGCCCGGGCCGCCGACCGGGGTGACCTGCGACCGCAGGAACTCCAGGGGGTTCAGCCGCAGCACGCTGGCGCTGATCGCCCTGACGCCGCTCTTCTTGGCAGCCGAGAGTTTCAGCCTCCCGGACAGGACCAGGTCGGCGTCGGACCGCGGGCAGCGCCACGCGAACGCCACGTCGGCCCACCCCGGCTTGGCCCGCGCGTTGACGCCCTCCGCGACGAGGCCGGCGAGCAAAGCCGGGATGTCACCTGCGGCGAGCCCTGGGACGTCAATCTGGCAGGTGACCTCGAGGAGGTCGAACAGGGCGTCGGCTGCGGGGCCCAGGCCGGGCACCCCGGCGAGAGGGCTGTCGGGGCGTCTGGGCGGCGTGGGTGGGGGCATGGCTTCGGCTCCGGGCTGGCGAGGCCAACACATGCCACGACGGCGCAAGTACAAGAAATCTGGGATTGCTGCTCGAGGCTGCCCCTTGTTAGGGAGCGTGTGATCACAGGCGATTGCGACACTCACGGCGTGCTCAGCGGCCGACATGCAGTTTGGCAAAGAGGGGGGAAGTCGAGGTTTCGCACCACCTGCGTAGGAACGGGCCGCGAATCCTCACCATCCTCACCCTGGCCGTTCGCGGTGAGGCGGGGGAGGATGGTGAGGAATTTCGGTGCGTGCGATTGGGGCCGACCACGCACACCACGGCGGGGGATAACAAGCGCCCAGCAGGCGATGCTGCCGCCGGCGGGGGCTGATCTACCGCGCGGCGCGCTTGGGCCGAACCGCGGCGAGCCGGCGGGCGGATCGATTTCCACCCGGCGCTGCGGCCGCCG
>NZ_MEGQ01000059.1:0-14519 GCF_001725585.1 Thiomonas sp. SCN 64-16
CTTGGGGCGGCCCGGCGGGCGTGGCTTATGCCCACCCCGAAATCCCGCGCTGCGCTTGGCTTGCCCCTCAAGGGGCGACACGCCCTTGGGGCGGCCCGGCGGGCGTGTCGCTGTGATCACCTCGCCGAGGAACGCAAACCATGTTGAGGCGTGAGGCGCGCAGCCCGATGTTCTGGGTGTTCTGGCTGATCGGCGCGACGCTGCTGGCTTTCATCGCCCTGCCTTTGCTGGCCCTGCTGCTGCACCCCACGCTGGGCGATCTGCGGCAAGTGGCGGCGATGGCGGATGTGCGCAGCGCCATTGGCCTGAGTCTGGGCGCGGCGCTGTTCAGCACGGTGCTGGCTGCGATGTTCGCCGTGCCGCTGGCTTATGTGCTGGCGCGGCAGCAGTTTCGTGGCAAGAGCGCGGTGGAAGCGCTGGTCGATCTGCCGCTCACCATTCCGCACACCATTGCGGGCATCGCGCTGCTGCTGGTGTTCAGCCGAGGCGGCTGGCTGGGCGCACCATTGGCGCACATCGGCCTGGAGTTCTGGGGCACGTTTGCCGGCATCGTGCTGGCGATGAGTTATGTCGGCCTGCCCTATGCGGTGAACGCCGCCCGCGGCGGATTCGAGGCCGTGGACCTGCAGATCGAGCGCGCCGCGCGCATTCAGGGCGCGGCGCCGTGGGAGGTATTTCGCCGCGTCACCCTGCCGCTGGCGCGTCAGGGCATCGGCACCGGGCTGACGCTGTGCTTCGCCCGCGCCATCGGCGAGTTTGCCGCGGTGGTGCTGCTGGCCTATTACCCGATGACCGCGCCGATACGCATCTACGACCTGTTCCTGCAGTCCGGACTGCGGCAATCCGTGGCGGCTTCGGTGCTGTTTCTGCTGGTGGTCATGGCGCTGTTCTGGGGACTGAGGCTGCTCGCCTCGGCACGCGCGCCGCAGCCCGCGCAAGACCGGCAAAAGGCATGGCTGCACTGACGCAACGCACCGTCCTGGCAACGCCCGCGGTCACCGGCTCGGCCCACGGCGCGCCCGGCGCCCTGCGTTTACGCGGGCTGCAATGGGGCATCGGCGCCTGGCAGTCGGCCGTCGTCGATCTGCAAGTTCCGCGCGGCCAGACCCTGGTTTTGCTGGGCCACAACGGCGCGGGTAAGAGCGCCCTGCTCGACACCCTCGCCGGCTTTCTGCCCGCGCGCGCCGGGCAGGTGCAACTGGGCGCGCAAGACCTCACCGCCCAGCCGCCGGAGAAGCGTTGTATCGGCTATATGTTTCAGCGCGATGCGCTGTTTCCGCACTGGACGATTGCGCGCAATCTGCAGTTCGGCCGAGGCGCACAGGCCGATCTCGATCCGCTGCTCGACGCGCTCGATCTATGGCCCTGGTTGAACCAGTACCCGCACCAACTCAGCGGTGGCCAGCGGCAGCGGGTTGCGCTGGCACGGGCGCTGGTCGGTGCGCCCGAATTGCTGCTGCTCGACGAACCCTTCTCGGCCATCGACCCCGAGGCCCGTCCAGGCTTGCGACGCACCCTGGCTGCACTGCTGCGCGAGCGCGCCATCACCACCGTGCTGGTGACGCACGACCCGGTGGACGCACGCCTGCTGGGCGACCTCGTGGGCGTGCTCGATGGCGGGCGTCTGCTGCAGGCGGGCACGCCACAACAAGTGTTCGAGCGCCCGGCCGATCTGCCCACGGCGCGACTGGCGGGTGTGGACAATTTGTGGCCGCTTCAAGTGCTGGCACAGTCGCGGCTGGGCGCACAGGACGTGCTCTCGCTCGGCATCGAAGCGCGGCCCGTGCTGGACTGGCGCGGCACGCTGCCTGCTGGCGCCGAGTTGCAAGTCGGCGCCCGAGTCACCCTGGCCGTTCGCGCCGAGGCGGTGCATCCCTGCCCGGCATCGGCCTCGGCTTTAGTGACTCAAGACGAAGACAGCCTCACCCTGACGGCCCGCCTGATCGAAGCCCGATGCGAAGGCCCACTGTGGCGGCTGCGCTGTGCGCTGCCCTGCGGGCTGGAAGCCGAGACCTACGCCCTGCCAACACTCTGGCGCGAACTCGCGCTGGAAATCGGCGGCCCCCTTGGCCTGCGTATCCTGCAGGCCAACCTGCATCTGCTGGTCTGAAATTCAGATCATTCAGATCAATTGCTCGCCGCCGCAGAGGAAGCAGTCGGCGCCAGACAAACCCGGTTGCGGCCCAGTCGCTTGGCCTGCAGCAAAGCCTGATCGGCGGCACGGATGAGCGATGCGGCGTCGGCAAAACCCGCGGCGCCCAGAGCCACCCCCACGCTGACCGACAAGGGCGGCAAATCGGCTTGCGGCACCGCAATGGCGGCGCGGATGCGCTCGGCCACACGCATCGCGGCCTCTTCGGTCGTCTGCGGGCAGAGCATCAAAAACTCCTCGCCCCCCACCCGCGCAACAAAATCCATGCCGCGCGACTGCTGGCGCAGCACACGCCCCACGGCACGCAAGGCCTGATCTCCCACGTCATGGCCCAGCCGGTCGTTGATGCGCTTGAATTCATCGAGGTCGAACATCAGACACGCCAGCGGCTGACCCTCGGCTGCGGCCTGGGCAAAAAGCGGCGGCAAAAAAGCGTCGAGCGCGCGGCGGTTGCCCACGCCGGTCAGCTCGTCGGTACCCGCGGCCTGCAGCAACTCGGCGTTGCGCTGCTCCAGCGTGCGCAGGGTGCGCAAGCCGTGGCTGCGCTCGGCCTCTGCGGCGGCGAGCACCCGCGTGGCGCGCGCTCCGGTCTGCACCTTGGCGATCAGCATTTGCGGCAAGACGGGGGCAAAGAGCACGTCGTTCGCGCCGGCATCCAGCGCGTTCAGCACTGCGTGCTGCTCCATGTCGCGGGACAGGGCCAGCAAGTAGATACGCGGGCCGCGCTCGGTACGCAGGCTGCGGCAGAGCGCCGCCACGCTGTCGCCGTCGGCCCAATCGAGCACGACCACCCGCGGCCCCTGAATCTGCACGATCTCAAACGCCTCGGCCGGGGTGGCGGCTTCGGCGAGCGCGTGCCCAGCCGATTCCAGCGCCTGCCGCAGGCCAAGACGAAGCGCGGCGTCCTTCGACACAATCAGCACTTCGTCGGCAATGGGTTCGTCGAGCAGCGGCGGAGTCGCCAGGGCGCGGCGCAGACGGTCGAACTCGGCGTCCACTTCGGCCTGTTCGAGCTTCATCTCGAACACCGCGGCCATGCCCGCCATGTCTTGCGCTGCGCTGGCGAGCACACCCTGCAGATCGCTTTCGCTGAGATGGAGATGTTCGGCCAGGCTGCGCATCTGCCCGGCATCGGCCGCCACACCACCCGGACGAAGCTGCAGGCTGCGGCTGAGCGCCACGCACTCGCCCAGCTGCGCTTCACGGCTGCCCGCAGCCCCCGGCGTCTGCGGCCGAATACGCACGGCCTGCGCCAAGGTCTGCGGAAAGCCCCAGTGCGCGAGCAGCACCGCACTGGCGTCGCCCTGGTCGTAGCCGTACTGTTGCAACTGCTGAGCCAGCAACGCTTGCACCGAACCTTCGGCACCGATATAGACCGCCTGCGCGCCCAGACTGACAGCCATCGCGAGTTGCCCCACATCGGCGAGCAGGCCCAGGCTGAAGGCTTCGGCGCTGGGCATCTTGCCCACACGCTGCGACAGATACTGGAACACCAGACCGCGCTGGATCGAGGTCATCCAGAACCGGCGCAGATCGAAACCTTCGATATTCGTGGCCTTGCTCGCCTGCATGAGCGACAGCGCAATGGCCAGCCGGGCCAGCCCGCCCGTGCCGATGCGCAGCACCGCCTCTTCAATGGCCACCGCGGGACGCATGCCCGCGAAGATGGCCGAGTTGGCCAACTGGATCATGCGCGCCACCAGGGCCGGGTCTTTGCGCGCGATGTTGGCGATGTCGCGCATGCCCAGATCGCGCCGCTCCAGCGCGCGCATGAGTTCGAGCGCGACCGCGCTGGGCGACGGCAGGAGCCGGTTCTCGGCGGTCAGGGCTTGAAGAATCTCGGGATCGGTCAGTGGCGAGGCAGGCATGGGGACGATTTTTCTTGGAATGTCAAGTCATGTTACCGACTTGCCCAAGCGTCGTCCCTCTGAAAATCTACGGGTGTTGCGCCGAAGAATCGGAAACTAGGTCAACGATTGACCGCCTGCATCCCGGCTTCCGGGTAGCGCTCGCCGCTGGCCGCACCGGGCGGCACCGCTTGATGGATGCGAATGAGATCCGCCGTGCTCAGGCGCACCCGCAATGCGCCCATGTTTTCCTCCAGATAGCGCCGCCGCTTGGTGCCCGGAATGGCGATGACATCATCGCCCTGCGCCAGCAGCCATGCCAGGGCGAACTGCGCCGGGGTGCAGTTTTTCGCCTCGGCCATCTGCCGCACGGTTTCGGCCAGACGCAAATTGCGCGCGAAGGTCTCCGGCTGAAAACGCGGTGAGCGGCGGCGCCAGTCGTCTTCGGGCAAATCGTCGAGCGACTTGATCTGCGAGGTGAGAAAGCCCCGACCCAAGGGGCTGTACGCGACGAAAGCGATGCCCAGTTCGCGTACCGTGTCGAGCAGCACGCCTTCGGGGTCGCGCGACCAGAGCGAATACTCCGACTGCAGCGCGGAGATCGGATGCACCGCATGAGCGCGGCGGATGGTGGCCGGCGCGGCCTCGGACAGCCCGAGCCAGCGCACCTTGCCCGCGCGCACCAGATCGGCCATCGCGCCCACCGTCTCCTCGATCGGCACCTCGGGATCGACGCGGTGCTGGTAATACAGATCGATCACCTCCACGCCCAGCCGTTTCAGGCTGGCTTCGCAGCTCTGGCGCACATAGTCGGGGCGGCCGTTCACCCCCAGGAACTCGCCATTCGGCCCGCGCATATTGCCGAATTTGGTCGCCAGAAAAACCTCATCGCGACGCCCGTTGATGGCGCGGCCGACTAACACCTCGTTACGCCCTACGCCGTACATGTCGGCCGTATCGAGAAAATTCACGCCGAGATCGAGTGCGCGGCGAAGGGTGGCGATCGATTCAGCGTCGTCGCCCTGCCCGTAAAACTCGGACATCCCCATACATCCCAGGCCAAGAGCCGAGACATTCGGCCCATCAGCGCCCAATTGTCGGTACTGCATCACTATTCCTCCTGCTCACCCAGCAAACATGTGGGCATTCAGACCTAGCCTATCGGTTCGCGCGGGCGTGCGCTGTTACCGTGGGTAAACCGGAAAAAATTCACGTCAGCTGCAGTTTCCTGTTGTTTCAGCCCGCGCCTGCCTGAAGAACACTTCCTAAAATTTGCATCTCTCGATATCCCGCACCTCGCCCGCCCATGACCGCCCTCACGCTGCACCCAGGCGAGCTCGCCAATATGTTCGAACTCGCGCCGGTTTCGCTCTGGGTCGAGGATTTCAGCGCCCTGCATCAGTTGTTCAAACAATGGCGGGCCGAGGGAGTAAGTGATCTGCGCGCGTGGTTGCACGAACAGCCCGCCCGCGTGGCTGAATGCTCGGCGCGCATCAAAGTGCTGCAGGTCAACCGCCGCACGCTCGATCTGTTCGAGGCCCGCGATCTGGCGCATCTGGTCGCCAATCTCGACCGCGTGTTTCGCGATGACATGCACAGCCAGCACCTGGAAGAACTGGTGCAACTGTGGCAGGGCGCCACGCGTTACAGCAGCCAGACGGTCAACTACACCCTGAGCGGACGCCGCCTCGACATCCTGCTCAACGCCCATGTGCTGCCCGGCCACGAGCAAAGCTGGAGCCGGGTGCTGTTTTCCGTCGAAGACCTCACGGACCGCCTGCGCGCCGAGCGCCAACTGCATGCCAGCGAGCAATATGCGCGCGGCCTGTTCGAGCACTCGCCCGTATCGCTGTGGGTCGAGGACTTCAGCGCGGTGCGCAGCCTGCTGTCCATGCTGCGCGAGCAGGGCATCAGCGACTTCCCCACCTTCTTGCGCGTGCATCCTGAATTCATCGACCGCTGCATGCAGGAAATCCGCGTGCTCGACGTCAACCATCAGACCCTGAGCATGGTGGGCGCCAGCGACAAGCCGCATCTGCTGCGCAACCTGCAGCATGTGTTCCGCGACGACATGCGGGTGCATTTCGCCGATCAGCTCATCGACCTGTGGAACGGCAAGCTCACCCAGCAGCGCGAAGTCATCAACTACAGCCTCAAGGGCCAGCCGATCAACGCCCACATGCAGTTCGCCGTCATGCCCGGGCATGAAGACGACTGGGCGCAGGTGCTGGTCTCGCTCACGGACATCACCGCACGCAAAAAGGCCGAGGCCTATCTCGAATTCCTGGGCAACCACGACGTACTCACCAGCCTGCGCAACCGCACCTTCTATGTCGACGAAATCAACCGCCTCGAACGCAAGGAAGCCTGGCCTGTGAGCGTCATCATGCTCGACCTCAACGGCCTGAAATCCGTCAACGACGAACTCGGCCACGCCGCGGGCGACGGCCTGCTGCGCCGCGCCGGCGAGGTGCTCGCCAAACTGGTGGACAAGCCGCAGGTCGCCGCTCGCGTAGGCGGCGATGAATTCGTGCTGCTGCTGCCCGACGCCGACGCCAGCGCCGCCAAAACGCTAAGCCAGCGCCTGCTCGAACTCGTCGACCTGAACAACCAGTTTCACCAGTCTCCGCGACTGAGCTTTTCCATGGGCATCGCCACCTGCATGCCCGGCGAACGCCTGGAAGCCGCCATCCACCGCGCCGACCAGCAGATGTACGCCGAGAAGCGCGCCTACTACCTGAAGTCAGACATCGACAGGCGACACGATTAGGGCACGATCACGCCATTTCTGCGCCCGAGCCGGGGCGCTTCAGGCTGCTGCGCCGCCGCACCGTGTCGAGCCGCGCTCGATGCAACGGCCGCTGAGCAAGAGCTTTCTCGCAGGAAGGTCAGGATTTTTCAGCCTTTCAGACAGCAACTGCATGGCGTTGCGTCCGATGTCGTCTACCGGCTGCTCGATCACGGTCAGGCCCGGCTCCACAATTTCCGTCCAGCTCTCGTTGTCGAATCCCGCCACTGCGATGTCGCGCGCAATCTGCAGTCCGGCATGCCGAACAGCCCGGACCAAGCCCATGAGCAACAGGCCGTTGCTTGCAATCAGCGCATCAGGCCGCGCCGTTTCGCGCAGCCAGTGCGCAACCGCCTCCTCTGCCGCCAGTGCCTGTGGCGGAACAAACGTGGAGCGCGGCGGCAACCCCAGGCGGAACATCGCCGCGACATAGCCGTCGTGGCGCTCCACGCCGCTGCTGCTGGCGTTGCCGAACACTCCGGCGATACGCCGACAGCCCTGCGCATGCAAGTGCTCAACCAGCAAGGCGCTCGCCGCCGCGTTATCCAGCGCCACGGCGTCCTGGCCGCCCCGTGCGCCGACACGATCGATCAGCACGATCGGAAAACTCCAGTCTTGCGCATTGAGCTGATCCGCCGTCTGCCGCGTAGGCGCGAAGATCACGCCCGTCACTCGCTCCTCTTCCATCAGATTGAGGTACATCGTCTCTTTGTCCGGATTTTCATCGGTATTACACAAAATGACGCGCAACCCTGCGCTGTAAGCCGCGTCTTCCACCGCACGGCTGACTGCGGTGAAAAACGGGTTGCGAATGTCCGCGACGATCAGCCCGATGGTGCCCGAGTCTTGCGAGCGCAGTCGGCGTGCGGACAGATTCGGGCGATAGCCCGTCTCCCGGATCGCCTGCTGAATGCGTTCGGTGAGCGCAGGACTGACTGCCGCAGCGCCGCTGAGCGCGCGCGACACCGTCGCCACCGACACACCGGCGACACGTGCGACATCCTTGATGCTTGAGCTCATATGTAAACGTCAACAAAATTTTGCGGAAATTCGCCTACCGAACATCGTCGCATCTTACAAAAAACACGCGACACTTGAGTTTAATCAGGGTTTTCACCCGGGAAAACCGCTTGAAGCTGCCGATGTAATCGTTATCATTTATTCCACGAAACGAGGAGATGAGAATGTCTGTCACCACACCGCAGGACCTGCTCACTGACGCACGCATCCGTCTTGGCGCCCGGCCAGAGACCAAAGAGGACGCCATCCGCGAAGCCTGCCAGTTGCTCATCGCCAGCGGCTGCGTCGCACCCGAATTCACTGCCAGCGTGCTGGAGCGAGAAAAAGTGGCCAACACCTTTCTTGGGCACGGTGTGTCGATCCCGCACAGCCTGGGAAAGGATCGCGACCTGATCCTGCGCGACGGCATTGCGGTGCTGCAAGTCCCACAGGGCGTGGAATGGAACCCGGGGCAGACCGCACGGCTGGTAGTGGCGATTGCCGCCAAGTCCGATAGCCACATCGCCATCCTGCGTCGTCTCACACGCCTGATGCAGGATGACACGCGCCTGTCTGCCCTGTTCAGCACCTTGAACCCCTCGGAGCTGGCGAGCGCCCTGAGGGACGACACCGCCTCCGCTGCGACATCGCCTGCTGTGGACTTGGCGCAGACCCTGGACTGGGTGCTGCCCTATCCCGCCGGCCTGCATGCCCGTCCCGCCTCCGTCTGGGTGGAGGCCGCCCGCAAATCCGGTGTGCGACTCCAAGTGCGGCATGGCAATGACACGGCAGATCCGCGCAATCTGGTTGCCCTGCTGAGCCTGGGGCTGCGCCAGGGCGACCTGCTGCATCTCTCGGCCGATGGCGAACACGCCCGCGATGCGCTCGATCGCTTCCGCCAGTTGCTTGACAGCCTGACCCTGCAAGAGCGGGCGGATGCACAACGCGCGGCCGTGCAGACCGTCCCCACTGCGGGAGCCTGGGTACCGCCAGGCCAGCCCGTCGCAGTAACCGGCATACCCGCCAGCCCGGGTCTGGCCATCGGGGTACTGCATGTGCTGGCGAAGTCCCATGCGGAGATCCCCGATCTGCCCGTGCCGCTCGACCAGGGAGCAGACCAGCTCAACAACGCACTCATTGCCACCGATCAGCAACTTGCCGCACTGGCCGACGACACGGCGCGCCGCCTAGGTGAAGCCGAAGCACGCATCTTCAAAGCCCAGCGTGAACTTCTCAAGGACAGCGATCTCATCACCCTGGCTTGCCAGATCATGGTCGAAGGCCACGGCGTGGGCTGGTCGTGGAATAGTGCCATCGACCGCATGGCTTGCAAACTGGCCGCCCTGGGCAACCCGGTACTCGCCGGGCGAGCGACCGATCTACGCGATGTGGGCCGCCGCGTCCTGATGCTGCTGGAACCCACGCTACAACTCGACAGCCTGCAGGATTTTCCCGACGCGCCGTGCATCCTCGTCTCCGACGACCTCAGCCCCTCTGACACCGCCGCCATCGACATGACCCGTGTCGTTGGGCTGGCCATCGCGCAGGGCGGACCCACTTCGCATACGGCCATTCTTGCGCGCACCCTCGGGCTTCCCGCCATGGTCGGCGCGGGCCCGGCACTGCAAGCTCTGCGCAGCGGCACGCAAGGCGTGATCGACGGCGTTGGCGGCAAGCTTTATCTCGATCCGAGCGAGGCCGATCTCGCCTCGGCCCGCTCCTGGATGACCAGTGAGGCTGCGCGACGCGACGCGCAGAAGGCCGAACGCAGCCAGGCTGCGCGCCTGCTGGATGGCCACGTTGTCGCCATCGGGGCCAATGTCAACCTGCCTTCCCAGGTGCCCATGGCCATAGACGAAGGCGCGGAGGGTGTTGGCCTGATGCGCACCGAATTTCTCTTTCTGGAACGTGGCGAAACACCCGATGAGGCGGCGCAATTCGCCATCTACCGCGACATGATCAAAGCATTGGGCAATCGGCCGTTGATCGTGCGCGCACTGGACATTGGCGGCGACAAACAGGTGGCTCACTTGCATCTGCCGCAGGAAGCCAATCCATTTCTCGGCGTACGCGGCGCGCGTCTGCTGCTGCGCCGCGCCGATCTGCTGGAGCCCCAACTGCGCGCACTCTACCGCGCCGCCAAGCTCGGCGCAGACCTGTCCATCATGTTCCCGATGATCACCAGCGTTGACGAAGTGTTGACCCTGCGCGCCGTATGCGAGCGCATTCGGGCCGAACTGGACGCGCCGCAAGTCCCGCTAGGCATCATGATCGAAGTCCCCGCAGCCGCCCTCCAGGCCGACGTGCTGGCGGCGCACGTCGATTTTTTCTCCATCGGCACCAACGATCTCACGCAATACACCCTGGCGATGGATCGGCAGAACCCCGAGCTGGCGCCGCAAACCGACAGTCTGCACCCCGCCGTGCTGCGCCTCATTCGCGCCACGGTGGAAGGCGCGGCGCGGCACGGCCGTTGGGTGGGCGTATGCGGCGGCATGGCTGGCGACCCGTTCGGCGCCGCGCTGCTCACCGGCCTGGGCGTGAACGAGCTGTCCATGACTCCGCGCGACATTCCGGCGGTGAAGGCACGGCTACGTGCCAGCGCACTGACAGAACTGCAACAGCTTGCCACGCGCGCGCTCGCGGCCGAATCTGCACAGGCGGTACGCGCACTCAATGGGGAGGCTGCATGAACTCCCCTGTCGTCACGGTCACGTTCAACCCTGCAATCGACGAGACCATTACTCTCGACGCGCTGCGCCCCGGCGAGGTGCACCGCGCCCGTTCGGTGCGCTTCGATGCGGGAGGCAAGGGTGTGATGGTCGCCGGCTGCCTGGCCGACTGGGGCCAGCCCGTGATCGCCACCGGACTTCTGGGCAGCGACAACACCGCCCTCTTCAACGCCCTGTTCGCGGCCAAAGGTATCGAAGACCGTTTCATCCGCCACCCCGGACAGACGCGCACCAACATCAAGCTGCTTGATCCCCACGCCACCACCGACATCAATCTACCCGGCGCCGACATTCCCGTCGCCCTGACGCGCCAAGTGCGTGAGACTGTGCTGCGCTATGCGGATGCAAAAACGCTTGTGGTGCTGTCCGGCAGCCTACCCGCCGGATTTCCAGCGGAAACCTATGCAGAGCTGATCGGCGCACTGGCGGAGCATGGCATTCGCACGGTGCTCGACACCAGCGGCGCGCCGCTTGGCGCTGCGTTGCAGGCCCGCGTGCCGAGCGTCATCAAACCCAACCGCGAGGAACTCGAAGCCTGGGCAGGACATGCCTTGCCGACCCGCGGCGACCTGATCCGCACAGCCCAAGGTTTGTTGGCTCGCGGCGTGGAACTGGTGGCCATCTCCATGGGCGCAGAAGGCGCATTGTTTATCTCGCCCACCGCAGCCTTGCACGCCAGCCTGCCTCCCCTGCAGCCCATGAGCACCGTGGGAGCGGGAGATGCAATGGTGGCCGGCATCGTTGCAGCACTCGCGGAGCGCGCCACGCTTGAGCACATCGCCCGGCTGGGCAGCGCGTTCGCCCACAGCAAGCTCGGGCAGATCGGCCCCAATCTCGGTCCGCGCGATCAGGTGCAACACCTCGCGGCACAAGTGCAACTTCAGCTCGAGCGCTGAAAGCACCACACTACAGGAGACCCGTATGAGCCCGTTATTCGCATGTGTGGCGGCGCAAGACCGCACCGTGGCCGGCGTCCTCGCCGCCGAGGCCTTGCGCCTGGCAGCTGCCAAGCGACAGCAATCCATCGACATTGAAGTCGACACCGCAGAAGGTGTGCTCAACCCGCTGACGCGCACGCAGACTGCGGCGGGCGGCACACTGCTGGCCGTAGGGCCGGTGAACGCCGCCGATCCACGCTTTGCAGGCTTGCGCGTCGTCTCCGCCTCAATTGAAGAGGTGCTTGCCAATGTCAACACGGTGCTGGACCATGCGCTCGCTCCCACCCCACCGGACAAGAGCCGATCCACTACGGCCAGGATCGTCGCGGTCACATCCTGTCCCACGGGCATCGCCCACACTTTCATGGCCGCAGAAGCCATCGAGCAGGCCGCCAAGGCGCTCGGCCACCTGGTGAAGGTCGAAACGCAGGGCTCGGTCGGTTCGCAGAACACCCTCACGGACGACGACATCGCACAGGCTGATGTGGTGCTCATTTCCGCAGATCGGCAGGTTGATTTATCGCGTTTTGCGGGTAAACGGGTACTGCAGGCCAGCACCAAACCCGCCATCCAGGACGGGCAGGCCTTGATCAGGCGCGCACTGGCCGAGGCACAGGTCCTGAGCCCTGCGGGCGATGCCAGCTTCGAAGCGTCTGGCAAGCGCGAAAAGGCCGCGGTGTTGCGCGCCGGGCCATACAAGCATTTGATGACCGGCGTGTCATTCATGCTGCCCTTCATCACGGCGGGCGGCCTGCTCATCGCGCTGTCTTTTGCACTGGGGGGCATCTACGTCTTCAAACCGGAGCACGCTGGCACACTGGGCTACGAACTGTTCCAGATCGGCGCCAAGGCGGCCTTTGCGCTCATCGTTCCCGCGCTTTCGGGCTATATCGCCTACTCCATCGCCGACCGGCCGGGGATCGCACCGGGAATGATCGGCGGCATGATCGCCTCCTCGATTGGCGCTGGATTTCTTGGCGGAATCGTCTCAGGCTTCATCGCGGGTTACGGCACGGATTGGTTCAACAAGCATCTGAAACTCAATCGGCATGTGGAGGGGCTCAAGCCGGTGCTGATCCTGCCTCTACTCGGCACCTTGCTGACCGGCCTGCTGATGATCTATGTGGTTGGCACGCCGGTGGCGCATGCCCTGGCCTGGCTCACCGATTGGCTCAAAAGCATGCAGGGCGCCAGCGCCATCCTGCTCGGTCTGATGCTGGGCGCGATGATGGCATTCGACATGGGCGGCCCGGTGAACAAGGCGGCTTACACCTTCGCCACCGGTCTGCTCGCCAGCCAGATTTTCACCCCCATGGCCGCCGTCATGGCCGCTGGCATGACCCCGCCCCTGGCGCTGGCGTTGGCCACGCGCGTCTTTCCAAGCCGATTCACCTTGGATGAGCGCGAGGCCTGGGGCGCCACCGGGTTGCTGGGCCTGTCCTTCATCACCGAAGGCGCCATTCCCTATGCCGCGCGCGATCCACTACGCGTCATTCCCGCCAACATGATCGGCTCGGCCGTCGCCGGCGCCATTTCGATGGTGGCTGCCGTGCAGTTGCGAGTGCCCCATGGCGGCGTCTTCGTGCTGCCCATTCCCAACGCGGTGTCGCATCTGGGGATGTATGTCATTGCCATCGTCGCCGGCACTGTGGTCAGTGCGGTGTTGTTGGGCTTGCTCAAAAAACCTGTTGCCTGATCCCTCATCTTTTCCAGGAGACCTCCATGATGCTTTCCACTCTTTTTAAGCCCACCTGCCTGTGCGCTGCACTCTTGCTGATGAGCAGCGCCGCAGCGCAGGCCGCTCAGTCCACGCACACACCGGGCCAGTATGACCTGGGCAATGGCCTGACCTTCTCCGCCAATTACACCGGCGAAGCCGCAGCCAACACCACCGGCGGCCTGCGGCAGGGCTCAGCCTACGCAGGCCAACTCTTCCTGGGCGCGGATCTGGATTTGCAGAAGATGCTGGGGTGGAATGCCACCAGCGTGCACATCGCCGTCACGCAACGCCACGGCCAGAGCTTGTCAAACGAGGCGATTGGCAACAATACCTCGGTGCAGGAGATTTACGGGACGCAAAATCTGCACCTGGCCTACTTCACCGTTGAGAAAAAGTTTTTCGGCGGGCGGCTGGAAATTCAGGGCGGGCGGACGGTGGCGAATATCGACTTCCTCAACTCTCCGCTGTATTGCAACTTCCAGAGCAACTCGGCCTGCGGCAACCCTACTTTCGTCTTCAAGAACAGCAACTTCACTTACTTTCCAGCGTCGAGCTGGGGCGGCTACGCCAAGGGCTGGGTGACCGACAGGTTCTACGCCAAAGTTGGAGCGTACGAAGTCAATCCGAACGACAAGCGCCCCAATGATCACGGCATCGACTGGAGCACCAAGGATGCCACTGGCGTCGTCGTGCCCTGGGCGATGGGCTATGCCACGACCTTCGCCAACGACACCCATCCGCGTGACTATGAGATCGGCGGCTGGTTTGATCGCTCCAAGTACACCGATCCCCTACTCGATGCCAATGGCGACTATGCCGTCCTCACGGGACAGCCCTACCGCACCGACCGCAACCGCTCCGGCGCCTATGTGCGGTTCAGCCAGATGGTGTGGCGCCCTGACATGAACTCCCAACGCGGCCTGACCCTTTTTGGCGTGGCAATGACCAATCTCACAGGCCGGGTCAATGAATCCAGCTTTCTGGAACTGGGCGCGGTCATGCAAGGGCCTTTCCCCGGTCGTGAACAAGACACTCTTGGCTTTGTCATCAACCAGCAGCGATTCTCCAGCCTGGCCCTGCAGAATATTCGGGTGGCGCGCGCCTCGGTTGACGCAAGCACCGATGTACCGGGGAGCGAGACCATGATGGAACTGGCCTATGGCTATCAACTCAGCCCAGGAATCCGACTCTCCCCCAACCTGCAGTACATCCTCCATCCCGATCAGCAGGCCGAGCCCTTTCGCACCAGCAACATTCCCAACGCCTTTGTGATCGGGCTGAAATTCACGGTGGCACTTTGACCAAGCCGGGGGACGGCCGAATTAAAAACGGCTGCGATTGAT
>NZ_MEGQ01000060.1:0-13740 GCF_001725585.1 Thiomonas sp. SCN 64-16
CGATTAATCCACCCCGCCGCCCCGGCAAGATTATGCATCATATGAATGTGAATAGCATCAAATTCGCCTTGATGCCTCAACAACCAGAGCGCAAAATTTAGATTGAGTAATATCGCACCAAGTCCCTTTATTTTCGGATACCCCAATCTTTGTACCGGAATACCATCGACCTGATCGGCAAACGGGAGCGAGCGGTCTAGGTGCGGCACCAGAACGCGCACCTCGTGACCGGCAGCGGCGAATGACCGACTAAGTAGCCGGGCCTGCATCTCTGCACCACCCGTTGCAGGATATCGTCCGTCAACCACCATTAATATACGTATTGGGGCATGCATATTGAATGAAATGCCAATTTATATAAACCGCATAAACTTTAAACAAGAGAATTAATGACGCGATCCGGCCGCCTCTCAAAATCGAGAATCTCCATGAACAAAAAGTCCTTTAGTCGATTTTTGTGAAATGACCTTCGCAGGAATTCCGCCGATAGTTGCATTACCCTCTGGAAAGCTTTTATTGACTACCGCATTGGCGCCCACCGCTGTATTGTCCCCAATCTCTATCGCACCAAAAATTTTTGCCCCTGGTGCAATATAACAATTGTGTCCTATTCTTGGCACTTCGTTTCCTCTGCCAAGCTGCGCTCCGATATTCACGCCTGTATGAATTCTGCAATTCGAACCAATTCTTGCCCCGGAATTCACGACGATCGTGCCGTAGTGCAAAATTGCAAGGCCTGGGCCAAAAACATTGATCGGTATCGAGAACCCTAGCTTGATCGAAAGCTTACGAAAACGATATACCGCAAGGCGGCGCCGAAAAGAATTTTTCTCACAGTTTGTGAGAAATTCGACTTTTCTAAGCAGGCGCTGAAATTGAAAAATTTCGTCAAACAGCCAGGCCCAGCGCGAATTCACTCCCAAAGCGATGCGGTCCGCCTCGAGATACCTTTGGTAGTCTGCGTACGATTTGATCAAGCTGCGCTCCCTTTTGCGATTTCAGTCGGTATCTATTTTTGCACTCAAATGTTGCCTTGCACTCCCCCAACTGAGCGACGCTGATCCAGTGCTGGATGGTGCTGCAAGAAAGCCCAAGCAGACCTGCGGAGGCGTAACGTTGAGCAGATGGGACGCGGCCCTTAGGCCCCCCCCGGAAAATGGAAATTCTTGGTCGCTACAGGGTCATTGCGGGGACAAATTGATGTCCGAAAGACGAAAAAAAGCCCACAGCGTTAGTGTGGGCCAATCCTGTAAGCTGTTGTTTTTACAGATATTTGGAGGCGGGGGTCGGAATCGAACCGGCATAGACGGCTTTGCAGGCCGCTGCATAACCACTCTGCCACCCCGCCGGGCGACTTGGCTGCGTAAAGATTAGAGATCGTACGCAAAACCGCAGGATGCTGCAGCGCTGACCCCGGCTTGTCTGCCATTGGTCAAACCCTGTGTCGTCACAGGAAAGCGACAACATGCACCGGACACAAAAAAGGGAAGCTTGGCTTCCCTTTTTTGCTGAGAATTTGGAGCGGGAAACGAGACTCGAACTCGCGACCTCAACCTTGGCAAGGTTGCGCTCTACCAACTGAGCTATTCCCGCGTAAAACAATTATTTTCGCAGCGCCTGAACCGCTTGTCAACACTCGCTCGTAAAAAGATTGATCAATGCAAGCCGCGTTCGTCTGGCTCGTCCACTGAGGTGGCGATCACGCTAACCGGGCGGCCCTTGAGACGATGCCACACATAGACGCCGTAGCCGGACAATCCATATAGAACAAACAAGCCAAACAACACCAGCGGAGGCTGGTACGCGATCAGACCGATCAACAGCACGATGAGAAAGATGCTGATGAACGGCACGCTGCGGCGAAAGCTCACGTCCTTGAAGCTGTAGAACGGCACGTTGGTCACCATGGTGAGTCCGGCGAACAGCGTGATGACAAAACTGAACCAGGCGACATGCGCGCCCTGCACACCGGCATCCGTCATGATCCAGAGAAAACCGGCCACCAGCGCGGCAGCGGCCGGACTGGGCAGGCCTTGAAAGTAGCGTTTGTCGATCACCGCAACATTGGTGTTGAAACGCGCAAGCCGCAGAGCAGCCCCTGCGCAATACACAAAGGCGGCCAACCAGCCCAGCTTGCCCAGACCGCGCAGCGACCATTCATAAATGATGAGCGCAGGGGCCGCACCGAACGACACCATGTCGGCGAGTGAGTCGAACTGGGCGCCGAATTCGCTTTGGGTATTGGTCATCCGCGCAACCCGGCCATCGAGGCTGTCGAGCACCATGGCGGCGAAAATGGCTGTGGCCGCGGAGTCGTATCGCCCGCTCATCGCCATCACAATGGCGTAGAAGCCGCAGAACAACGCGGCAGCGGTGAAGGAGTTGGGTAGAAGATAGATGCCACGCCGACGACGGTGTGCAGGATCGTCGTCGGGCTCAGGCGGCTGATAGGTCACTTCCGGCGACCGGGGCGTATCGGCTTCTGGAGGCGCATCTGTCCGTTCCGACAAACTGGTCTGCGGGGGAAATTGGGCCACATTTCGCGACATGCTCAACCTCTCTGAACGAATAGACGTCTTAAGAAAAGGACTTCAGGCAGCGAAATCGGCCAGCACGGTGCTGCTGGCGTAAACCTTGTCTCCGATCGAAACGCGCGACTGTGTGTCCAGCGGCAGATAGACATCGACACGCGAACCAAACCGGATGAATCCAAACCGTTGCCCGCGCTGCAGGGCATCGCCCGCCTTGACGTAGCAAAGGATGCGCCGGGCAATCAAGCCGGCGACTTGCACGGCAGTCACCACGCGACCATCGCAATCGATCACCAGCGCATTGCGCTCGTTTTGCTCGGAGGCTTTGTCGAGATCGGCGTTCACAAATTTACCCGGGAAATATTGCACATCGCGCAAGGCGCCGTCCACCGGGGCACGGTTTGAATGCACATTGAACACGTTCATGAACACGCTGATTTTGAGGGCATCGCGCCCGGCGTAAGGGTCGAACGCATGCGTAATGGCCACGATGCGGCCATCAGCCGGGCTGAGAACGGCGAGCGGATCGCGAGGGATCGGACGGGCGGGATCACGAAAGAACTGCACCACGAAAATCGTCAGCAGCCAGATCGGCAATGACCACCAGAACCCGGCGAGCGCCCAAACGATCACGGAAAGCAGCACGCTGCTGGCAATAAAGGGCCAGCCTTCGCGGGCCAGAATGGGATGGGGATAAGTCATGGGTGGAGTTTAGTCGCCGGAAGGCCCGGCATGAAGCACAACACCCGGCAGGGGCCGGGTGTTGTGAAAGTCAAAGGGTCGGAAGATCAGTTCTTCGATTTGTCCACCAGTTTGTTGGCCTTGATCCAAGGCATCATCGCACGCAGCTTCTCACCGACCTGTTCGATCTGATGGTCGGAGGTCAGACGGCGACGCGAGAGCAAGGTCGGCGCACCGGCGCGGTTTTCCAGAATGAAGCTCTTGGCGTATTCACCCGTCTGGATGTCCTTGAGGCACTGACGCATGGCGTTCTTGGTGTCCTCGGTGACGACCTTCGGCCCGGTGACGTACTCGCCGTACTCCGCGTTGTTGGAGATCGAGTAGTTCATGTTGGCAATGCCGCCTTCGTAGATCAGATCGACGATGAGCTTGAGTTCGTGCAGACACTCGAAATAGGCCATCTCGGGCGCATAGCCGGCCTCGACCAGGGTCTCGAAACCGGCCTTGATCAGTTCGACCGTACCGCCGCACAGCACGGCTTGCTCACCGAACAGATCGGTCTCGGTCTCTTCGCGGAAGTTGGTTTCGATGATGCCGGCCTTGCCGCCGCCGTTGGCCACAGCGTAAGAAAGCGCCAGATCGCGCGCCTTGCCCGATTTGTCGGCATGCACCGCGATCAGATGCGGCACGCCGCCGCCCTGGGTGTAGGTGCTGCGCACGGTATGGCCGGGCGCCTTGGGGGCGATCATGATGACGTCGAGATCGGCACGCGGCTGAACCTGGCCGTAATGCACGTTGAAGCCGTGCGCAAAGGCCAGTGCAGCCCCCTTCTTCATGTTCGGCTCGACGGCATTGCGATAGACCTCGGCGATGTTCTCGTCGGGCATGAGCATCATCACCACATCGGCGCCTTCAACGGCCTTTTCGACCTCGGCGACCTTCAGGCCGGCTTTTTTGGCCTTGTCCCAGGATGCGCCGTTCTTGCGCAGGCCGACGGTGACCTTCACGCCGCTGTCATTCAGATTTTGGGCATGCGCATGACCCTGCGAGCCGTAACCCACGATGGTGACCTTCTTGCCTTTGATGAGGGAGAGATCGGCGTCTTTGTCGTAATAAACGTTCATATTGGCTCCTGAAGTTGAGGTTTTGTGTTCTTGGCGGGACGCTCCACGCCACAAAGAAAAAATATGCGCCGTCTTGGAATCAGGCGCGCAGGATACGCTCGGCGCGGCCAATTCCGCAGCTGCCGGTTCGCACGGTTTCCAGAATGGCCGTGGGATCGACCGCCTGGATAAAAGCGTCGAGCTTCGCGGCGTCGCCGGTCAGTTCGATGGTGTAGGACTTGTCGGTCACATCGATGATGTGGCCGCGGAAAATGTCGGACATGCGCTTGATCTCTTCGCGCTCCTTGCCCACGGCCCGCAGCTTGATCAACATGAGCTCGCGCTCGATGAAGGAAGCCTCGGTGAGATCGACGACCTTGACTACTTCGATGAGCCGGTTGAGGTGCTTGGTGATCTGCCCGATGACCTCTTCCGAGCCGCTGGTGACGATGGTCATGCGCGACAGCGAGGCGTCTTCCGTGGGCGCCACGACCAGCGATTCGATGTTGTAGCCCCGAGCGGAGAACAAGCCCACCACACGCGACAGGGCACCGGGTTCGTTTTCCAGCAGAACGGCAATGATGTGTTTCATGAATTCACTCCTCTACGCAGGCTTCGTGCGGCGCCGGTAAGCGTCGCCTGGCTGCTGCGAGATTGATGATGGAAGGGTGTGCAGCACTGCCGCACACGATAGGTCAAGGCACTTGCTGCAACTCCGCAGACCGCCGCGTCCGGTGAGACACGACCCCTGCAGAGCCGACAGCATTGCGCCTTTCAAAAATCAGAGATCCTCCGACCCAAGCAACATATCGGTGATCCCCCGACCCGCCTGCACCATGGGCCAGACGTTCTCTGTGGGGTCCACCGAGATGTCGAGGAAGACCGTGCGGTCTTTCATCGCAAACGCCTTCTCCATGGCGGGGCGCAGGTCTTCGGGCTTGTCCACCTTGATGCCCACATGACCATAGGCTTCGGCGAGCTTGACGAAGTCGGGCAAGGAATCCATGTAGGAATGCGAATAGCGGCCTTCGTACTCGATCTCCTGCCACTGCCGCACCATACCGAGATAGCGGTTGTTAAGCAGGATGATCTTCACCGCCGTGCCGTATTGCAGGCAGGTGGCAAGCTCCTGAATGTTCATCTGGATGGAGCCGTCACCGGTGACGCAAACGGCGTCGGCTTCAGGCTTGGCCAGCTTGATGCCCATGGCATAAGGCAGCCCCACGCCCATGGTGCCCAGCCCGCCCGAATTGATCCAGCGCCGCGGCTCGGGAAATTTATAGAGCTGCGCAGCCCACATCTGATGCTGTCCAACGTCGGAGCAAATATAGGTCTCGCGGTCTTTGGTCAGCTCGTACAGCGTGTCGATCACAGCCTGCGGCTTGATGACCTCGGTCGAATGCTCATAGGCGAGACAGTCGCGCTTGCGCCACTCGTCGATCTGCGCCCACCAGGCCGCCAGCGCGCCGCCGTCGTTCTTGTTGCCCGCCTTGAAGGACTGTTCGAGCTGATCGATGAGTTCCTGCAGCACCTCGCCGACATCGCCCACGATGGGCACGTCCACCTTCACCCGCTTCGAGATGGAGGAAGGATCGATATCGATATGCACGATCTTGCGCTGGTTTTGCGCAAAATGCCCCGGATTGCCGATCACCCTGTCGTCGAACCGCACGCCCACCGCGAGCAGCACGTCGCAATGCTGCATCGCCATATTCGCCTCGAAGGTGCCGTGCATGCCGGGCATGCCGAGAAACTTCGGGTCTTCGCCGGGCATCGCGCCCAGCCCCATCAGCGTATTGGTGCAGGGATACTTCAGCAGATCGGCCAGCTTGCGCAGTTCGGGAGACGCATTCGCCAGCACCACGCCACCGCCCGTGTAGATGTAAGGACGCTTGGCCGAGAGCAGCAGTTGCACCGCCTTGCGGATCTGGCCACCGTGACCCTTGCGCACCGGGTTGTAAGAGCGCATCTCCACGGTCTTGGGATACTCGAACTGAGTGGTATGGCGCGACACATCCTTGGGCACATCCACCACCACCGGGCCCGGCCGACCCGAACGGGCGATGTGGAACGCCTTTTTCATCGTGGCCGCGAGATCGCGCACATCCTTGACCAAGAAATTGTGTTTGACCACCGGGCGGGTGATGCCCACGGTGTCGCATTCCTGAAACGCATCCAGCCCGATTGCCGTCGTCGGCACCTGCCCGGTGATGATCACCATCGGAATCGAGTCCATATAGGCCGTGGCAATACCCGTGATGGCATTGGTCGCCCCCGGCCCAGAGGTCACCAGGGCCACGCCGACCTCGCCCGTCGCACGGGCATAGGCGTCTGCGGCATGAACTGCAGCCGCTTCCTGCCGCACCAGTACATGCTGGATCGATGTTTGCTTGTAGAGTTCGTCGTAGATGTAGAGCACGGCCCCGCCGGGGTAGCCCCACATGAATTCGACGCCTTCTTCCTGAAGGCATCGCACCAGGATTTCGGCCCCGGTGAGTTCCTGCGCGCTTGCCGCGCCGGATTTTGATGCAGCCGTTGCGGCCGACTTGTGTTCTGTGCGATTCATTTCCATGAGTTCACCTTGTGAATTTCTCTGACGAAAAACTTCAGGTCTCCCTCGGCACCCGCTTGTGGCCGGCCTTTGGGATACACGTGCGATCTGGAACGTTGTGGGCGCGGCAGGCGATGCAAATCGCATCTCCCCTTGTTGCTGCACGGAGGCTCAGACCAAACGGAACTTGGCAGTGTAGTGCAGCGCAGCACTGCTGCACATGATCGTGGGGATTTTGGTCTCGCATCAGAACGGACTGACGCCCCAACGTCGCCCCAACGCCGGTCGGCTGGTTGATCTGCATGAGCCCGTCCTGTAGCCCATTTGGTGCAACGATGCGCCATTGCATAATGTGCAGTTGCCTCTCATCCTCACGGACCGCACGACGTCCGACTCGATGGCCACCGAACGAGAACTCAACGAATTCCTCGCCAGCATCGACAAGCGCGCTTTTTTGCGCGCCGCGTTCTCGACGCGCGACGACGACGCCGCGATGGATCTGGTGCAGGAGGCGATGATCAGCCTGGCGACCAAATACGCCGACAAACCGCGCCAGGAGTTGCCGCTGCTGTTCCAGCGCATTCTGACCAATGCCATTCTCGACTGGCATCGCAAGCGCAAGGTGCGCAGCGCGCTGTTCAGCAATCTGTCGGATTTTGAATCTCAGGAAAGTGAGGGCGAATTTGACCTGCTCGAAACGCTGGAACTCGAAGCACTGAGCGAGCATCTCGAGAGCGCCGAAACCCAGGTTCAGCGCATGCAGATCCTGAAACATCTCGAAACTGAAATTTCGCGTTTGCCCGCACGTCAACGGGAAGCGTTTTTGTTACGTTATTGGGAAGAACTCGACGTTGCCGAAACCGCGCAGGCCATGGGCTGCTCGGAAGGCAGCGTCAAAACGCATTGCTCGCGCGCCATCCATTCGCTGGCACGCGTCTTGAAAGCTCAGGGCTACTCATGAAAAACGACGCAACCGATCCGCTGCGCCCCAAAGTCGAAGCCCGCCTTGCGCAGCAACTCGCCACACGGCTGCAACAGGCCGAGCGGCAGATCACGCCCGAACAGTCCGAGCGCCTCAAGGCCCTGCGGCTGATGGCGGTCGCCCAGATTCAGCCCGTTTCGGCAACTGCTGCCGTCGCGCAGGGCCGCGCCCTTTCGCTGGTGGGTCCCTCGCTCTGGAGGTCGTGGCTGTTTCGTTTCGGCGCCGTTCTGCCGCTGATCGTGCTGGTCGTCGGCCTGCTGGTCTTGCAAGACTATCAACAGGAACGGTTCATCCGCGTCACGGCCGACATCGACACCGCCCTTTTGCTGGGCGATTTGCCGCCAGCGGCCTATGCCGATCCCGGATTTGCCCGCTACCTCAAGCTGGAGCGCTGATGACTTTGCGCCCCTGTCCTCCACGCCTGATGGAGCGCCCCCTCCTGCTTCATTCCGCCCTGTTTCAGTCGGCTCTGTTTCAGTCCGCCTTGCTGCTGGGCCTGTTCGTGGCCCTGCTGTTCTGCGTCACTCCGGCGCATGCGGCTGAAGCGCCGCCGAGCTGGCAACACCTTAGCGCGACGCAGCAGCACATTCTTGCCCCCCTGAAAGCCGATTGGAGCGAGTTCGATCACGACCGCAAGAAAAAATGGCTCGACATCGCCGCCCGCTATCCAGCAATGAGTCCGCAGCAGCAAAAAACCCTGCAGCAGCGGATGAATGAGTGGGCGCACCTCAGTCCGGAAAAACGTCGTCTGGCGCGCGAAAATTTTCTCTCCACCGGCAAGACGCCGCAGCAAAGCCGCCGCGAAGCCTGGGAGGCCTACCAAAAACTGCCTCAGGCCGAACGTGAACGGCTCAAGGAAGAAGCCCGGCATCCCAAGCCCCACCCCGGACAGGTGGGCAAATATTTGCAGGAAAAACAGGCTGCTGCAAGCCACGTGCAGCCTGTCAAGCCGCCCGTCAAACCCGCGCCCCAGCCGCCTCTCTCCGCATCGGCGCCGATACCCGCCAAAACCGCCTCCGCTGCCGTGCCTTGTGCGGATGTGCTGCGCTGCCCGGCCCGCTAAGTTCGTGCTGCGGGCGCACGCCTTCGCCCAAATCCATGCTTTCTCTAAACGCGCCCCCACTGCGCCGACGCCTAGCCTGCCTCACCTATGAAGGGCTCATACTGCTGGGCCTGTCCCTAGTCACTGCGGCGGTCACGCTAGGGCTACTGCACTTGTTGGGTTTGCCGCAGGCGTCGGCAACACACCGAGTCGTCCTCCAAGTCGCAGAATTCGTTGCGCTCACCGGCTATGGTGCCGGGTTCTGGAGTGCAGGTCGACAAACACTACCCATGAAGGTCTGGAAAATCGCTCTGGTCACCCCCAACGGGGCTGCGCTCGGCCTTGGACGGGCGCTATGGCGCGCCGTTCTGGCCTGGCTCTGGGTCGTCCCCGCCCTGACCTTGGCTGCGGCCCTGCAACTTTCGCCGGGGGAGACCGGCTGGCTGCTCGCGGCGGGCATTTTGCTGTGGGCCTGCACCAGCCTGCTGCGCAAAGACCGTCAGTATCTGCACGATGTGCTCGCGGGCACGCGCCTGGTGCCCGCAAACGGATAACCGCCCATGAAACTCGACCCTCACGCCATCTGGTACGCATGGGACGGCTGGAACGCCCGCCTATTCCTCGCCATCAATCACACCGGAGACAACCCGGTGTGGAACAACGCCGCACGCCTGGGCACCGCCTTGGGCGACCATCATCTGCTGCCGGTCTACCTCGGCCTGCTGCTGACCCTCGCGATGCGCTGGCCCCGGTTGATTTCTCTGCGCAGCGTGCTGGTCTACGCCTGGGCCAATCTGCTGTTGTTTGTCTCGATTTACGGCGTACTCAAACCCTGGGCCCACTTTCCGCGACCGCTTGAGGTTTTCGGGCCGCAGATGGTTCATGTACTTGGAGAACCCAAGTTTGCGCACAGCTTTCCCTCGGGTCACGCGGCATTTGCCATGGTGCTCGCCGCAAGTCTGGCCTTTTCGCTGCCCCGCCCCTGGAGCGTCGTGCTGTGGCTGTTCGCGCTTTGGGTGGCATGGTCACGCATCGCCGTCGGCGCGCACTTCCCGGCTGACGTGATCGGCGGGGCGTTCGTGGGCGCCCTGTGCGTCTTGGTAGCGTACGGGCTCGCCAGGTTGTGGATTCGGGGTGCGAAGCCCGCATAAGGCAGACGCGGTCTCATTCGTCTGATTCGGAAGGCGAGTGGCATGCCAAGCTGCAAACACCATCAGACCACCTCCCAGCCAGCCCGGTATCGTCATCTTCTCGCCCAGCAGAGCAACGCCAACCAACACGCCAAACAACGGCTCGCTACCCATCAACAACGAGACCCGGCTGGGGCTCGTGCGAGACGCCGCATAGTTCTGCGCAAAGAAAGCAAATACGGTGCACAGCAACACCAGAAACGCCATCCCGGCCCAGAAACTGGCCCGCAGGGGAATGGACGGCCAGTGTGGCCCGCGCCAGACCCACACCAGGGCAGCCAACCCCACCGTCACCACGCCCGATTGAACGGCGGTCAAAGTCAGTGCGGGCAAGGCATGACGGGCTGCAAGCCGTCTGGTTTGAGTCACCATCACGGCCCTCAGCAAGGCAGCGAGAAGCACCAGCGCATCGCCCAAGCCCGGGCGGCCAATTCCCGATGTTGCCGACAGCAAACCCGCTCCGATCACCGACAAACCCGCCGCCTGCCACACGCGCAAGGTGGGCGGCTGCCCCAATAGCGCCCATTCGACCAGTGGCGTCAGCGCGACACAAAGACTGATGAGCAGAGCGGCGTTTGCTGCAGTCGTCAACGTGACGCCGTAGGTTTCGCAGAGAAACACGGCCAGCAGGTTGAGCCCCAGTATCGAGCCGACCGCCAATCCGCCTCGCCATTGCGCCGTAAACAGGGGACGCAAGGTCGGCGACAGGATCAGAAAGGTCAAACCAAAGCGCAGGGCGAGCAAGTCGAGCACCGGCCACTGCTGAGCCAACAATTTGGTCACCCCATAACTGCCACCCCAAACTGCCGCAACCAGTAGAAGCAGCACTTCAGGCACACCCAGGTTGAGCGCATGAAATGCGGGCGCTGAGGCCGCGCGCTTGATAGGCGGATTTGTCATCGAAAGACCTGCATAAGATGGAGCGTTGTCCCATTGTTGGGCGTGCATCCCTGGCAAACCAGACCCTCCACCGGAACAGGACTATTGCGCCGTGAGTACAAATGCGTTTTTGAGCGTTCTGCCTGAAATGGTGACCTTCCTGCGAGTCGCCGAGTCCGGGAGTTTCTCCGCAGCCGCACGGCAGCTTGGCACCACGCCCTCGGCGGTGAGCCGTCAGGTCTCTCGCCTGGAAAAACACCTCGGCGTTCAGCTGATCCTGCGAACAACGCGACAACTCCGTCTGACCGCCGCAGGAGACGCGGCGCGCGTGCGCTGCGGCGAGTTGGTCGCCGCGGCGCAAGCCGTCATGCAAGTGCCGCAACAAATAGCCGGAACGCCGAAGGGATCGATCTGCATCAGCGCCCCGAAGGCATTTGCCCGGCATGTGCTGCATCCCTTGCTCTTGCAGTTTCTGGCGCAATGGCCCCAGGTACAACTGCAATTGATCGCGACCGACCATGAGGTCGATCCCTTTCGCGAGGGCGTCGATCTGATGATCCGCGTCACGCGTCATCCGCCCGAGGGCTTTGCCGCGCGCGAACTGATGCAGGTAGAGCAGGTTCTATGCGCAGCGCCCGCGTATCTTGCGGCCCACCCGGCCATTACTCATCCGTCCGATCTGGCGGCGCACAGCTGCCTTCCCCTAGGCGAAGATGCTCACGACAGGTGCTGGCGCTTTCGGCAGGGCGACACTGAGACTGAAGTCGTCGTGCAGGGTCGCTATGCCGTGAATCACAGCGCATTGCGGCTGGAGGCCATGCTGGCCGGTCTGGGGCTCTGCACCTTGCCTGACTATGTGGCGCGCGCCGCACTGGAGAACAGGTCTGCCGTCCAGGTCTTGCCGGACTGGAATTTCCTCGGAAATTATGGTGGCAGTGCCTACGCACTCTATCCGCCGAGCCGCTTTGTGTCGCCCGCCTTGCGCGCACTGATCGACCATCTTGCCGCCGCCCTGGAATAAAAAAACGCCCTGACTTGCGGGGCGTTTTCATCAGACCACTTCTGCGCACATCAGGTGAATTTGCGCGTGGCCATGAAACGGTCGAACTCGTTGTCCGCAAAGCGGAACCAGAGAATGTCGTCGTTGCGGAACTTGGCCCAGTCGGTGTAGACCTTTTTCCAACGGGGATTGCTCGCTGAAAGCTCGTTATAAAGGTCGTTGGACGCCTTGAACGCCGCTTCCATCACGTCTTTCGGAAAGCCTTGCAGCTTGGCGCCTTTGCCCACCAATTCCTTGAGCGCGGGAGGGTTCTTGGCGTCATACATGGCCTGCATATTGATGTGCGCATGCGAGGCCGCCAGTTCCACCATGGCCTTGTATTCTGGCGACAAAGCGTTGTACGCCTTCTGGTTCACATACAGGTCGAGCTGCGGGCCGCCTTCCCACCAGCCGGGATACAGGTAGTTGTTCGCCACTTTGTAGAAGCCCAGCTTCAGATCGTCATACGGGCCGATCCACTCCGCCGCGTCGATGGTGCCCTTCTCCAGCGAGGGATAAATGTCACCGCCCGGAATATTCTGCGGCACCACGCCGATGCGCTCCATCACCTTGCCGCCGAAGCCGCCAATGCGCATTTTCAGGCCCTTCATGTCGGCCAGGCTCTTGATCGGCTTGCGGAACCAGCCGCCCATCTGCGCGCCGGTATTGCCCAACGGAAAGCTGATGATGTTGTAGTTTGCATAAAACTCGCGCATGAGCTTGAGGCCGTTGCCCTGATACATCCAGGCGCTCATCTGGCGGGAGTTCATGCCGAAGGGCACGGCACAGCCCAGGGCGAAGGTCGGGTCCTTGCCGAAGAAGTAGTACGGCGCGGTGTGCGCGCACTCCACCGTACCTTGTTGCACGGCGTCGACCACGCCGAAGGGTGGAACCAGTTCACCGGCAGCATGGATGCTGATTTCGAACTTGCCGCCCGAGGCTTCCTTGACCTTCTGCGCGAAGATGTTGGCCGCACCGAAGATGGTGTCGAGCGAATTGGGAAAACTTGACGCCAGGCGCCAGCGCACGGACTGCTGGGCCATGACAACGGCGGGTGCGCTACCCGCCGCGAGAATACCGGCCAGGCCGGCGTGTTTGACAAATGAACGGCGTTCCATAGGGTCTCCTGGTAAATAAGTCACTCTCGATACAGATGATTCATTTCATATCAAGATGATTCCAATTGTATTGACCCGTCCCAAACGCCCTGAAAAAAGCCCGCTTCGGCGGGCTTTTTTTGGCTAGGGCAGCGCGCTCAGGTGAGCTTGCGTGTGGACATGAAACGGTCGAACTCGTTCTCGGCAAAACGGAACCACAGAATGTCGTCGTTGCGGAATTTCACCCAGTCGGCGTAGACCTTGCGCCAATTCGGATTGTTTGCGGACAGTTCGCTGTAAAGATCGTTGGCCGCCTTGTACGCCGCTTCCATGACGTCTTTGGGGAAGCCTTGCAGCTTGGCGCCCTTGCCCACCAGTTCCTTGAGAGCCGGGGGGTTCTTGGCGTCGTAGGCAGCCTGCATATTGACGTGGGCGTAGGCCGTCGCAGCATCGACCGCCGCCTTGTAGTCTGCGGGCAGCGCGTTGTAGGCCTTCTGGTTGACATAGAGGTCAAGCTCCAGACCGCCTTCCCACCAGCCGGGGTACAGGTAGTTCTTCGCCACTTTGTAGAAGCCGAGCTTCAGGTCGTCATACGGGCCGATCCACTCCGCCGCGTCGATGGTGCCCTTCTCCAGCGAGGGATAG
>NZ_MEGQ01000061.1:0-13622 GCF_001725585.1 Thiomonas sp. SCN 64-16
GTTCTCTATCACTTGAACAATACCTTGGCCAATTCGCTTTGCGGCATGGTCTGCGGACAGGCCGTTCAGGACGCAATGCCAGGCTGAATGGGAATGACCCTGGGCCTGGCGCCGATGGCCGCACGAACCGCAGCGGGCCACGCTCCCAACACCGATCCAGCAACGCCGACCTGCTGTGCGGAACTCACTTCGCCGACGCCCCGCGATCCTGATGGGCGTAGATCAGCACGGCGAAAAACACCCCGCCCTGGACGAAACCGAGCAGCGACTCGATTCCGGCTGCGAGCATGGCGTTGAGGGTGCGCGGAATCCAGTCGCCCAAGCCCAGGGTGGTGAACAGCTCCATCGAGATGTAGAGCGCCACGCGCAGGCTGTGCGGCTGCATGAGCAGCATGTGTTGCACTTCTTCCGCGCCGTTGTAGCGGAACAGATCGAACACGCCGAACAGTTCGTACAACAGCGCGAAATAAAGCAGCGTGACCGCCGTGATCTCAAGATAGAGAAAGACGATGTTGAGCAGATCCAGATGCATCGAGCGCCGTTTGCGCGAGACATAGAACAACATCAGATCAAGCAGGAAAAACCGCACGATCACGATGTAGATCAAAAATCCAAACAGAATGTCTTCACGATGGGTGGCGAAATGCGCGGGATATTGCTCTTTCCACCCCCACGCCAGCAACAGCGGGGCGAGCATCAACGGAATGATGAAAGGCAACACCGGGATGAGCTGCAACCTGGAGTCCGCGGCATGGCGGGCTTGTTTTTTGAGCGGTTGCAAGGAGGTCATCGCAAGAGGTTCCAAATCATTTTGGCCGCAAGAATCAGCAACAAACCGGCGATGAGTTTTTTCACCCCGCCGGACGACAGGCGGTAGGTCATGATGCGCCCGCCGATCACCCCGCCCAAGGCGGCAGCCACGCTCACCACAGCGAGCAGCGACCAGTCCATATTGGCAAAACTCAGATAGGTAAAAAACCCGCCCAGTGTGGCAAAGGGAATAGAAAAACTCACCGCGTAGGCGGCCTTTTTGGCGTCAAACCCCAGCAGCACCAACACTGCGAGAATGGGCGAACCCCCGCCCACGCCGATCAGCCCGGACACCCAGCCCACGCCGACGCCGAGCGCGATCAGCACCCAGACCCGGTCGTACGCCGCCTTGGGCTGGCGCTTGAAAAACAACAGCAAAGCGGCGCTGACGATCATGAACCCGGCCAGCACCCACTCGATGACGTGTTGCGGCACGTCTCGGCTCATCCAGGCTCCGAGCGGAGTGGCAATCATCATCGAGACGGCCAGAGGCAGCGCAAAGCGGATGTCGAGTACGCCGCGGGCCGCGTTCATCACCGAGGCGGACATGGTCGAGACCGAATTGACGAACAGCCCGATGGCCTTGGCCAGATCCAGCGCCATGCCCAGCATGCCGAAGGTGGGGACCAAAGCGACCGCAGCCCCCACGCCGCCCATGGCAAACAGGGTGGACAGCGCCAGCGTCAGCGCGAAGTACAGGGCGTCATGCATGATGAGGGCACTCATGGCGATACGCGCCTGGCGAAAATCGGGGGGATGAAGGCGCGGGCGCGGCGCTTCATGACTGCCCAGACAGGCGGCGCATCAGATCGCGCGCCTTGTCGCCGCGCAGGGCATCGACCAGTCCGAGCATGCCCTCATTGAGATAACGCGACTGAAAACCCTCCAGCGTGAGGAACAGGCGCGCGATCTCGGCCCGGTCGTAATGCGGGCAGAGGGTGATGATGAGCTTGCTGCGGTCGAGTTCGTGCAGGCGGTCAGGCAGCGAGTCGAGCGGAATGTGCAGGCCGAGGCCGAGATGCCAGGCGGCATATTCCTCGGCGAAGCGGATATCGACGAGTTGCGCTTTGCCCGCGGCATACAGGTCGAGGGCCTCGGCCACGCCGATTTTCATCGCCTGGCGCTCGGCGTAATCGAAGCGGCGAAGGTAGGCGGCAAAGGATTGAGACAGGGGCATGGCAGTAGGCTAGGCGGAATCGGTGAGAGCGCGTTGCCCCGTTGGGCTGGCAGTCATCCCTCCCGAGGTTGAGGCTTCGAAGGCGCCACGACGGCCAAGGCGCGAACGGGGCGATTCATGCGCACATCTTGTTTATCGGGGCATCAGGCGCTCGGGACGGCCGGTGTGGTGTTGTTTTCGGGATAGCGCCGCTTGAGCAGCAGGAACAGCAGCACCGGCACGATCAGCAGGGTGAGGAAGGTGCCGACGATCAGCCCACCGATGGCCACCACGGCCAGCGGCGACAGCCGTTCCAGCCCCACCGCCCATTCGAAGGCTACCGGGATCATGCCCACCGCGGCGGCTGTGGCGGTCATCAGAATCGGTCGGGTGCGCAGATCGACCGCTTGCAGAATGGCCTGCTTGAGCGGCACGCCACGGCCCAGCGCCTCCTGCGCGAAGTCCACCAGCAGAATGCCGTTTTTGACGATGATGCCCATGAGCAGGATCAGCCCCATGAATGAGGGCATGCAGCCATGCTTGTCGGCAATGAGCATCGCCCAGGCGGCACCGATCACCGCCAACGGCAAGGTCACCAGAATGGCGATCGGCGTGATGAAGGAGCGGAACGCAATCACCAACACCACGGCCAGCAGCACGATGCCGAATGCCAGCGACTGCCCCAGCCGGGTGAAGGATTCGTTCATTTCCTTCATTTCACCTTCGTCCGAGATCGTGTAGCCGCGCGGCAGTTGCAGGCCCTTGAGCGCTTCGGTCACATGTTCGTCGAGCGCAGTCACCGCGATGTTACGGCGGTAACCGATCACATCCACTGTGCGCAACAGGTTCTGGTGGGTATAAGACGTGGGCGCATAAACGGTCTTGACCGTGGCCACTTGTGCCAGCGGCACGATGGCACCATTCGGCGTGGTGAGGTTGAGCGCCGCAATCGCCGCCGGACTGGAGCGTTCGTCAGCCCGCAGCCGTACCCACACCGGAATGCTGTTTTCGCCTTCGACCCGCAGGCTGCCGCCGGGGATGCCGTTGACCTGCGCGGCGACCTGCTGGGCGATGGCGCCGGGCGTCAGGCCGTAGTTCGACGCCCTGGCCGCGTCCACGTCGAGCTGCAGGCGCTTGGAATCGCCCTGCCAGGAGCGCTCGAAGCCGGTCAGCCCGCCGACCTTGGCCAGCCGCTGCTCGATCTCGCCGGCGATCTGGTCGAGCACCCGCCAGTCGGGGCCGCTGACCATCAAGTCCACCGTGCCGCGAATCGACGACAAGGGCGTGGCGCCATAGACCACGGCGTTGGCGTCGATCACGCCGGGAATGGCGCGCACCTTGTCTTGAATGACCTTGTTGATCTGGAAAATGGTCTCATCGCGATGGAAACGGTCGACCAGATTCACCGTGGTCATGCCCTGCGAGAAAATGCGCGCTGCACCGAAGGATTTGTCCTGCGGCTCGGCGCCGACCACGGTGGAAGTGGAAAGCAGCCAGTCCGGTTTGACCGAGGCGCGAATCGCGGCGTCGACCTGCTTGGCGATGTGCTGCATCTGGGCGGCGTCCGTGTCGGGCTGCGTCTCGAAGCTGATCTGGCTAATGCCGGAGTCCATCAGCGGCATGAGTTCGCGGCCGACCACCGGCAACTGCCGCAGCGAAACGACCGTGAGCACCAGAGCAATGAACAGCACGCGCTTGGGGTGTTCCAGTGCCCAGCCCACAGTGGCGGCATAAAAGCGCTTGAGCGGTTGGATGACCCAGCGGTCGAAGTAGGACAGCGGCTTGCGCAACGGATCGCGCGCGCCGGGCTTGAGCAGCCAGGGCGTGAGCAGCGGGATGATGGTGACCGCGACAATGAACGAGGCGGCCAGCGCCACCATCAGGCTCACCGACAGCGGCCGCAGCACGGTCTGCACGAAGCCGCCGATGAACACGATGGGCAGCAGCACCACGGCGTTGGCAAGGGTGCCGGAGAGCACCGCCAGCATCACCTCCTGCGTGCCGTTTGCCGCCACCGCAAACCCTGATTCGCCGTGCTCGCGCATGCGCCGTTCGATGTTTTCGATCACCACGATGGCATCGTCCGCCAGCAGCCCTACCGCGATGATGATGGCGGTGAGGGTGATCATGTCGAACTCGTAGCCGATCAGCTTCATCACCAAAAAGGTGAGCAGATAGGTGAACGGGAGCGACAGCGCGGTGATGAAGGCCGCGCGGGTGTCGGCGAGGAACAGCAGGATCACGAGCACCGTCATGATCAGCGCGTCGCGCAGCGCGCCGAGCATGTTCTCCACGGTGAGATCAATCAGGCGCAACTGGCCGTCGGACTGCGCGATGTGGAGCATCGGAAACTGCGCCTCGATCTTGGGCAGTTCGGCGTCGATGGCGCGCGCGGTGGTCGCGGCATAGCCGTTGTCGCCGCGCAGCAAGGAGACCGCGATAGCTTCCTTGCCGTTGCCGCGATAGAGCGAGGTCGGGTCGGCATCGCCCCAGCCCACCTTGCCCAGATCGCCCACGCGCACAAAACCGCCGCCCGAGACCGGCACCTGCACCTCAGCCAGTTGCTGCGGGTTGTGCGCCAGGCTGTTGAGCGTGAGCAAAAAGCGATAGCCGTCCCGGTGTACCAAGCCCTGCGGCGCGGTGATATTGCTCGCCGCCAGCGCTGCGGCGACTTGCGCCACATTCAAGTGATGCGAGGCGAGCGCACTGCGGTCGAGATCGACCTGCGCCTGCCGTTCATGCCCGCCGAACACCTCGACCTCGGCCACGCCGGGAATGCGCAGCAGCCGGTCGCGTAATTGGTTTTCGGCAATGCGTCGCACCTCGCTCAAACCGAGGTTGGACTGCGGTGCCGGGGTGAGCGCCAGCACCGTCACCGGCTGCGCCGCGTTGGTGATGCGGAAGATTACCGGCGCGCGCGAGCCCGCGGGCAGGCTGGACTCGACCCGCTTGAGCTCGGTGAGCACCTTGGTCGCTGCGATGTTGATGTCGTTGCCGTATTCGAATTCCACCGTCACCGCTGAGACCTGGTCGCGCGACACGGAGGTGACGCGACGCACGCCGTCGATGGCCGAGAGTTGGGTTTCGATCGGGTGGGTAATGTCCTGTTCCACATCGCTGGCCTCGGCGCCCGGCCATTGCGTGACCACGGTGATCATCGGCCGGTTACTGTCCGGGAACAGGTTCATCGGCATGGTGAAGTACGCCGCGATGCCCGCGACCACCACCAGCAGGGCGATGGCAATGATGGCGTGCGGCCTGCCGAGCAGGCGTTGCATGAAGTTCATTGCGCCGCTCCTGCTGCCGCCGTGGACACCGCAGTCGTTACCGCCGCGTCGCCATCGCGCATTTGCGCCAGCACGGCCGTCTGGCCGACCACCACCGACTCACCGGGCTTGAGCGACCCGCTGACTGCGGCGCGGTTTGCGCCTTCCTGCAAGACCTTGACCGGCACGATGCGCAGCCGCCCGGGCTCGCCCGCCTGGGCGCCCGGCGTGAACGCCAGCACATGCGCCTGATCGCCACTGCCGATCACCGCGGCCACCGGCACGGTCAGCGTCGCGGCGGCTTGTGAGCGAAGTTCGATGCTCGCCGCCACGCTGCTGCCGCTGGGCAGGCCGAAGGGGCTGCTGGGCGCATCGGCCTCGACCGTGCCGAGCCCTGCGGCGTTGACCGCCGGGGCGATGCGGCTGATGGGTAGATCCAGCGTCTGCCCACCCTGGGCGAGGCGCAAGGTGTCGCCCACCTTCACCTGCGTGAGCTGGTCGGACGGCAGGCTTACGCGCACGATGGCGCCTTTGCCGGCGGTGAGTTGATACACCGGCTTGCCGGGCGCGGCGGTGTCGCCCACCTCGACCAGCCGCTGCGCCACCACCGCGTCCTGCGGTGCGCGCAGCTCGGCATAACCGAGTTGCACTTGCAGCGCGGTGATCTGATCGGACAGTGCCTGCACCGAAGCGCGAGCGGCGTCGGTGGCAGTGCGCGCCTGATCCGCCTGCGCCTGGCTCACCCCGCCTTCAGCCAGCACCGCGTCGATACGTGCCTGCTGTTTGGCGGCATAGTCGGCGTTGGCGCGTGCGGCGATGCGTTGTTGCGAGAGCGCCCCGATATTGCTCGCGATCTGCCTCGCGTCGATGCGCACCAAGACCTCCCCACGCTTGACCGCCACCCCGGCGCGCGGGCCGATGAAGGTCACAGTGCCCTGAATCTGCGGCGCCAGCGTGATGGTGTTGGGCGCTTCGACGGTGGCCACGCTTTGCAAGCTCGCGGCCACGGTGCCGTGCTGGACTGCGCCGGTTTGCACCGCCCAAGGCGTGGCCGCGGCGGGCGGGCTGGCATCGGCCTGATGCAGACGGTGAAAGTGCAGCCACAACCCGCCCGCAATCAGCAGGATGGGGATGGGCAGCAAGTACCAGGGTTTGCGCTTAGGTTTGACGGCGGAGGATTTGACTGAGGTATTCATGGCTGAGTGCTCGAAGAGGTGGAATCGACGGCTTGCAATGCGGCGGGCCGCTCGCCATAGGCGTAGCGCAGGGCGTCATCGGCCTGCCACCAGCCGGCCAGGGCGCTGGCGACGCTGGCGCGGGCCGAAGCCAGCGCGGCTTCGGCGGCGATCAGATCGGTGGCCGAACCCAGGCCGTGCTTGAAGCGGTCTTGCTCGATGCGGGCGCTCTCGGCTGCAGCGCGCAAGCCCGATTCGGCGGCACGCCACGACTGATCCTGCGAGTTCCACAGCGCTACCGCGCCGTCACGCGCGGCGCGCAGATTGTCTTGCGCGGCCTGAAGTTGTTGCTGCGCCTGGTTGGCTGCGGCCTGCGCGGCATCCACGGCGGCGGTCTGCGCCCCGCCCGACCAGAGATTGAAGGTCACGCCGAGGTTGAACTGCCAAGTGTCCACCGGGCGATTGTCCCAATGCACCGCGTTACGGTTCCAGCCGCCGGTGGCGGCGAACTGCGGCAGCATGGCGCGCTGCGCCGCGCGCACTTTGTCCTGGCTGGCCTGCAACGCGCTTTGCGCCGTTTGGATCGACGGGGGCAGCACATTGCCGTTGGCTGGAAAGTGCGTCGGCCCGGAATCGGGCGCCAGCGCCGCAGCGTCGAAGCTGGGTACGCCCATCAACGCGGCGAGCTGTGCGCGCACCTTGCGTTCCTGGCCATCCGCCCCGGCGATCTGTGCCTGCACCGCAGCCACCGCCGCCTGCACCCGCAGCAGATCGACGCGGGCGATATTGCCCACCTTGAGCCCCGCCTCGGCTACGCGCTCACTCGTTTTGAGCGACTGCAACTGCCTGTCCAGCGCCTGCCGCTGCCCGGCCAGCGCCTGCAGATTGCGGTAGAGCGTGGCGCCTTGCAACAACGCGCGCAGCCGCATATCGGCGGCGCTCCACTGCGCACCGGCGGCACGGGCGCGCGCGGCATCGACCTCGGCGGCAATCTGACCGCTGAGATCGATGGGCAACTGCGCGTTCAAGCCATAACCGAACTGGTCTGCCGAAAAGGGGTAAGCCGCCACATTGGGCGGCAGGGTGATCGCGCGAGTCAGCCGCGGGTCGTTGTAGTGCTGGCTCGTGGCGTAGGCATCAACCTTGCCGAACCAGGCCGCGCGCGCCTGCTGTACCTGCGCATCGGCCTGCGCTTTGGCGGCCTGGGCGGCGAGCACGTCGGGGGAGCGTGCGGCGATGGTCTGCAACACCGCAGCCAGATCGGACGCGGGCGCCGAGGCTGCGGCAGCGGCGGCGCCCGTTAGCGCAACGGCAGGGCTTGACGCCTGCGTCGCAGGAGGCTGCTGCGCCAGTGATGCCTGGGCCGCAGAAAGGAAAACGAGCGCGGCAAGAGTGCGCAGCCGCGTGGGCTGGTGCGGAAAATTTCGCTTCATGATGGATCGGCACAGGGCTGGGGCGGGGGCAGACTGCCGCGTTCGATGCGGCCTTCGAGAGATGTACCTCCCGCGACCGTGTTGTACACCGTGCCGAACTGCTGAACATTTCGGTGCAACAAGGCGAGGTGGTGGTCGTTCTCGTCGGTATCGACGACGATGCGGTAAGTGATTCGCGCCATTTTCGGCGGTGCGTCCTGCCGCTCGCCGTGCACGGCGATGTGCACTCCGCGAAAGCGGAATTTGAGAATGGGCGCAACGCGCTCGATGTTCTTGAGCATGCACGCGCCCACCGCGGCGAGCAGCAACTCGGCGGGACTGAACGCGTCCAAGCGGCCGTCGAGCGCCGAATCGATCGCGATGCACGCGTCTTTGCAACGCGCCTGCGCGCCGTGAGCATCGAGGCGGTCGAGCGTCACGTCATAGGTGAGCATGGAAACCTCCAGGGGTTCTGGTTTGTCTTGTGCAGAGAAGACGATGCACGGGGTGAAAGGATGCACCCTGATCGAGAAAACCTTGATCCCGGTCAGCTTGCGCTCATCCGTGGGTCAAACCAGACGCCGTCCCCAAGCCAAACGCAAGCCCTGCAGCCACAGCCCGCACAGCAGCAGCAAGCCGAGTGCGGCGATCATCGGCGGCAGGCTCACGCTGGCAAAGCCCATGACGTCCCGCAATCCCGGAATCAGCAGTACAGCTGCGAGCACTGCCGCCACTGCCGCGAACATCCGCGCCAGCCACGGGTTGTCACTGCGCAGGTTGAACACCGCCGCATGATGCAGATCGCGATTCGCCAGAATCAGCAGGAACAGCGCCAGCACCAGCGCGGTGAACACCGCTAGGCGCAGATCGGCCTCAGGCCAGTCGGTGTAATGTTGTAGCAGCGCATGCCCGGCCAGCAGCACGGCGGCAATTCCCAGCCCCTGCAGGAGGGCGAAACCGATGTTGTTCAGGGTGAAGGGGCTGGCCGTCAACGGACGCGGTGGACGCTGCATCACATCGGCCGCGGCCGGTTCCGCCTCGAACACGATGGAGCAGGCCGGATCGATGAGTAGTTCCAGCAGCACGATGTGCACCGGTAGCAGCAGCACCGGCCAGTGCAGCAGCGCGGGTAGCAATGCCAGCGCAATGATGGGCATGTGCACCGCGAACACAAAGCGCGTGGCCTTGGTGATGTTGTCGAAAATCCGCCGACCGCCCCGAATGGCCTGCACGATGCTGGCAAAGCTGTCGTCGAGCAGCACCAGCGCAGCGGCCTCGCGCGCCACATCGGTGCCGCGCTCGCCCATGGCGATGCCGACGTCCGCCGCCTTCAGCGCCGGGGCATCGTTGACGCCGTCGCCGGTCATAGCCACCACCTGGCCATCGGCCTGCAGCGCGCGCACCAGCCGCAGTTTGTGCTCGGGGGCGAGGCGGGCGCAGACATCGACGCGGCGCAGCCGCTCGCGCAGCGTGGCCTCGTCCATACCGACGATTTCCGGGCCGGTAACAACCTCGGCGCGCTCCGAGAGCCCCACCTGCGCGGCGATGGCGCGCGCAGTGGCGGGATGGTCGCCGGTCATCATCACAATGCGCACCCCGGCGGCGCGGCATTCGGCGATGGCCGCAGGCACCTCGGGGCGCGGCGGGTCGATCAGGCCGATCAGGCCTAGAAACACAAAGTCAAAGTCATGCTGGCTGGCGGGCCAGGGCGCGCCTTCCGTCGGCGCCTGCCAGGTACCGCGCGCCACGCCCAGCACGCGCAGGCCGCGAGCGGCCATGGCCTCAACCTCGCGCGCGATGGCCGCACGTTCGGGCGCGGGCAGATGGCAGAGGTCGGTCACCGCCTCGGGCGCGCCCTTGGTGGCCAGCGTGTACTCCTCGGGTCGGGTGGTGGCGAACACCCGAGTCATGGCCAGAATGTCGGGGGCGAGATCGTATTGACGAGTAGGGCTGCGGTCGTCGTGCACATGCTCGGTGCCGGTCAGCCGCGCATGACCGAAAGCCTGAATGGCCTTCTCCATGGGGTCGAAAGGATCGAGCGGCGTGGCGAGTAGGGCGAACTCGACCAGGGTGTGGAAGATCTCGGGCAGATCGGCGCTGTCAGCGTCAAAGTGCTCCTCGTCGGCGATGAGTTCGGCCACCTGCATGCGGTTCTGCGTCAGCGTGCCGGTCTTGTCTACCGCCAGCACGGTAATCGCGCCGAGCGCCTCGACCGCCGGCACGCGACGGGTGAGCACCTTGCTTTTGGATAGCCGCCACGCCCCCAGCGCGAGGAACACGGTGAGGATGACCGGGATTTCCTCGGGCAGAATGGCCATCGCCAGCGCGATACCCGACAGCAGGCTTTCCAGCAGCGTGCGCCCGTCCCACAGCCAGTTCAACAACACCAGCGACAGGGCGAGTGCGAGCGCAATCAGGGTGAGATTACGGATCAGCTTGGCCGAGGCGCGCTGCAGGCCGGAGTCGACCTCGGCCGTATTCGCCAGCGCCGCGCCGATGCCGCCCACCGCCGTGCGCGCGCCGGTGGCCACCACCACCGCTTGGCCAACGCCCTTGGTGACCACGGTGCTGGCGAACAGCGCCGCGGGATGGTCTTTATCCGTCGCGGTGGCGGGATGCACGACTGGGTCGGGCAGTTTGCTCACCGGCACGGCCTCGCCGGTGAGCAGCGATTCGTCCACATCGACCTGACCGCTCACCAACTGGGCATCGGCAGGAATGCGGTCGCCTTCATGCAGCACCAGCAGGTCGCCCACCACCACGTCGCGCCCGGCGATGCGTTGTTCGCGGCCGTCGCGGATCACCAGTGCACGCGGCGCGGAGAGATCGCGCAGGGATTCGAGCGCGCGTTGCGTCTTGCGCTCCTGCGCCAGCGTGATGCCGATCACCACGAATACAAAGCCGAGCAGAAACAACGCCTCGCCCTTGTCGCCCAAGAGCAGGTAGATGCCGCCCGCGGCCAGCAGCATGAGGAACATCGGTTCGCGCAGCACGCCGAGCACGATGGCCCAGGCAGACTTGGGCGTGGCGCCGGGCAGCAGGTTCGGGCCGTCGCGCGTCAGACGCGCCGCGGCTTCGACGGTGCTCAGACCCGCTGGCATCGGGTCGGCCCGATCTTGCCCTGCGACCGTTCGGGGTTTATCGGATGCCATATCAATCCCTCAATCTGCGCCGCAGCAGGGCGACGAGCACCCCGCCCGACACCACGGCCGCGCCCACGGTCCATGCCAGCACCACTCCCAGCCCGCTGCGGTAGTACCAAGTGGCGATGCTCGTGGCGATAAAGCCGATCTCGGTAGCGCCGAACACCACGGTGAGCCAGAATTGCAGCGCGGTCATGCGTTGCTGGTATTCGGTGGTGAGGGTGAAGCTCACCAGGTCGAGCCGATCGGTCACGGCATCGAACAGATCGGTAATGCCCAGCACCGTCTCACCTTGCTCGGCGACGACGTCATTGAAGCGCGTACTTGCCAGCGTGGCGCCGTAGAACTCCTCCAGTCCGTCCATCACCTCCTTTTTCAGCGCGAGCAAATCGTCGATGGAGTGCGGCCCCGCGTGGGTCAAGCGGTCGTACAGACCTTGCAGAACGGCGCGCTCGATGCACAGCAGCTCCAGGGTGATGAGAAAGGGCAGCGTGCTCCTGGGGGGCAGGTCCAGTGCCTGCGCCTGCGCGACGCTGTCGTCGCGGCGGTCGTGCAGATCGAGCGCGCTGCGGCGTCCGATCAGGGTGATGCCGCCAACGCGGGCGCAGGTGTCGCGCGCGAGTTCGCCTCCCACCACCTCGGGCTTGAGGGCGCGACTCAGTCGATCACGCCACAGCAGGGCGATCACCTGTTCGGCATGCTCCGTCAGCCAACCGTCGAGTACGGCGCCAGGCAGGCGGATCACCGACAGCGGCAGGTAGGCGCTAAAGTTGGCGCGGCCGGAGATGGCCTGGTTCAGCGGCGCGAGTTGGCGCCAGACCAGCGCAGCCGGGCTGTCGTGTGCGTCCGGGTCGAGCCAGTCGGTCCAGCGCTGTGCGTCGAAAGGCTGGCTCGGTGCGGGAAGCCAGACTTCCCACACGGCCACCCCAGCGACATGGGTGAGCAGGGCGATGTCGGCATGGCGCGGCGCCTCCGGCGCGGCTTGCGGTAACGCGATTCGACCGAGATCGGTCCGACTCAGCCGCGCTGCCTGGAGAAACGCCGGGCCGAGCACATGCGCCTGCGCGGCATCACGCCATTGCGCCAGCTGCGACGCGCCAGGTTCGGGCAGCGGGGCGAAACCTGCAGGCCGTGCGTTCAGCCGTGTGACGCCAGGCAGCAGGGAGGTGGAAAACAGCAGCGCGAAGCCGGGCAGGCTCAGTTCCGCATCCACCGCAGCAACGGACGAGCGAGCTGCCGTCGCCGGGCGGTCCATCACGCTGGGCCCGGCGCGGCGCTTCCCGGGCAGGCTGAGGCTGCGGCGGCCAGCGCGCAATGCGCGGCGAAAGCCTCGGTTTCCAGTTGCAGCGTGACATGGGTGATGTCGAACGCGTCATGCAGCATGTGTTCGGCGCGCGCGAGCAGCACGGCGGAATCGACGCCTTGGCGCACCACGAGATGCGCGGTCAGACTGACCTTCGAGGTGGACAGCGCCCAGACATGCAGATCGTGCAGCGCCAGGACGCCTTCCAGCCCGAGCAGCCGACCGCGCACCGCCGGCAGATCGACTTCGCGCGGCACGCCGTCGAACATCAGGTGCAGCGATTGCGAGAACAGCGACCAGGTTCCCCACACCACCACGGCGACGATGACCAGGGAAATGGCCGGGTCCAGCCACATCCAGCCTGTTGCCAGAACCACGACCGCGCTGATGACCACGCCCAGCGACACCAGCGCGTCCGCCGCCATGTGCAGGAAGGCACCCCGGAGGTTCAGATCGCTTTGGGCGCCCGAGGCGAACAGCCACGCCGTGGCGCCGTTGATCAGAATCCCGACCGCAGCCACGATCAGCACCGGCCATTCATCGACCCCGCCGGAATGCGCCAGGCGCTGGAACGCTTCGAGCGCCAGCCCGCCCATGAGCACCAGCAGCAGGACGGCATTGAGGAAGCTGGCCAGGATGGACGCACGCTGCCAACCATAGGTGTGGCGGTCGCTGGCGTGCAGCCGACCCGCCGCCAGCCCGGCCCAGCCCAGCGCCAGTCCGCCGACATCGCCCAGGTTGTGCCCCGCATCGGCCAGCAGCGCCAACGATCCCGCGCGCCAGCCATAGAACGCCTCGATCACGACGAAGGCGATGTTCAGGCCGATGCCCAGGGCGAATCGGGCGCCGAAGTCCTGCGGTAGGTCGTGATGCGCGTGAGCGTGGTCGCGGCTCATGGTCGTTCAGGTGAAATCGGGGGGCATGCCGATGCGCCCCCGCAGAAGCGCTTCGAGTTCTTCTGTGCGCGGCAGTCCCTGCGCAAACAGAACCCCGTCGGCCAGCAGAACCGGGTCGCGGGTGGCGCCCAGGTCAAGGGCCCGATGCGCATCCGCTTGCAGCCGAATCTGCGCTCGCCACCCCAGGCCGCCGAGTGCGCAGGACAGACGGCGTTTGAGTTTTTCCGCATCGAGGCCGGAGCCGAGAATCTCGAACCGGATGGGACAGTCGTGGGAGCCGATGGCGCAAGTCATGAGCCGATGTTATCGCGATCAAGCTCGGGCAAGGGCGTCAGTCGAGCAGAAACACAGGCTCTTGATCGGCGGGCATCTGCGCCAGTTCAGCATCGGTAAGCCGGGCATAGACCTCCAGCAGATAGCCGCTGGGGTCGCGCAGCCACAGTTCGTGCAGCGGCGTGCCG
>NZ_MEGQ01000062.1:0-12484 GCF_001725585.1 Thiomonas sp. SCN 64-16
GGGCAGGCGCTTTCGGCCCCACATCGCGGTCCGACTGCATTACACGCCATCCCGTCTCCAGCCGTTCATCCGTTCACGCTTTTTGGACACCATCCCTAAGGGGCTGAAGAGCGGATTTATTTCCATCGTCACGCGATATGGAACCTGATTTTGCGCATTTTCTCAATCCGGTCTGCGCGAAATTTACAAAATTACCGCTGCACCGTGAAACCATGACGTGGTAATTTCGTCACATGAAGTAGATATCTTCTGGTTCGCTGCAAAACATCATGCCCACAAAAAACATCGATCTGATTTATTTCAACGCCGGAGGCGGCCACCGCGCTTCGGCCTTGGCCCTGGAAAAAAGCATTGCGCAGTCGAGTTTGCCTTGGCAGGTTCGGCTGGTCAACCTCACCGACGTGCTCGACCCGCAGGGCACGCTACGCAAATACACCTTTTCTCCGGAAGACTATTACAACGCCCGTTTGGCGCGCGGCCTCACCATCGGTCTGAGGCACGAACTCAAACTGCTGCAAGGGGCGTTGCGGCTGCTGCACCCCACCCTGCTCAAAATTCTCAAGCTGCACTGGCTGCGCACCGAGCCCGATCTGGTGGTGTCGCTGATTCCCAATTTCAACCGTTCGCTGTTCGAAAGCCTGACGGCCACTCTGCCCGGCGTGCCCTATGTGACCCTGTTGACCGACCTGGCCGATTTCCCGCCTCATTTCTGGATGGAACAGGGGCAAGACCAGCACCTCATCTGCGGCTCGGAGCATGCCGTGCAGCAGGCTTTGCAGGCCGGGTTCGCCGCCGAGAAAGTGCATGCGACTTCGGGCATGATCATTCGCCCCGATTTCTACGCCGAACCGGTAGATTTCGACCGGGCGGCCAGCCTGCAGGCCTTGGGTTTTGATCCGCAGCGTCCGGTGGGGGTGGTGATGTTCGGGGGGCACGGCTCGCGCAGCATGCTGGCCATCGCCGAGCGCCTGCCCGATGTTCAACTCATTTTCATGTGCGGTCACAACGCCAAGCTGGCGACCAAGCTTCGCGCCTTGCCGACTACCGCGCCGCGCCATGTGATGGGCTTTACCAGCGCCGTGGCCGAGGTGATGCGCTTGGGCGATTTTTTCATTGGCAAGCCGGGCCCCGGTTCCTTGAGCGAGGCGCTGCATCTGGGCCTGCCGGTGATCGTCACGCGCAACGCCTGGACTATGCCGCAGGAGCGCTACAACACCGATTGGGTGCGTGAAAATGGCTTCGGCTTGGTGCTGCCAAGCTTTCGCGGCATCGAGGCGGCGCTGCCCGCGTTTCTCGACGATCTTGCCGCGAGCCGCGCGCGCGTGGCCGCGTATCGCAACCGGGCGGTTTTCGAGGTGCCGCAGATTCTGCAAGACATTCTGCGAAGCGCCGAGCAGGTGCAGCTTGATGCGCAGAGCTTGATGGGCGCTACCCCCCGCCTTTTTGAAAATGGGCGGTGAACTGCTGCCACCACGCCCTGCGCTTGGCGGGGTCTGCGGCAGTGAGCGACACCTCGGCCAGCCAGCGTTCGAGCACGATCAGCCCCAGCCGGGTGGGCTCGGCAGGATGCAGGCGGATGTGCCAGTCGCAACCTGCATCATGCCCTGAGTAAGCCTGCGGGCCGTCGGCGCGCAGAGTGGGGAACGCCATCGATAGCTGCCGCGCAAATGCGCTGCGGGTGATGGCCATATCGAGTTCGCAATGAGCCGGGGCGCCTAGGCCGTACATGAAGTGTGCTCAGCCTCCAGCGACGGGCGGCCAGATCGCCAGGGTTTCACCTTCCTGCAGCACGCGGGTGTCGCGCTGGTCTGGCGCGATATAAACACCATTCACCAGAACCAAATGCACCAGCTTCCAGGGCAGGCGAAAGCGCTCAACCACGTCTTGAATGGTGGTGCCCGGCGCGATGTTGAGTGTGATCTGATGGCCCTGCCGCGGCTGCGGCAGATAGTCCGTCAAGGTGGCCATCAGCTTGAGCGTGATTTGCACGCCAGTCTGGGGCTGAGCCTGGGCAAGAGGGGAAGAGGCGGGCGTATCCATGAGGGGCTGAATCGCCTTCAATGATGCACCGTATCGCCGCGACGGTCTTGCGCCTGCGCGCTGGCGAGGTAGGCTTCCATCAGGCGGGTGGGGTCGGCCAGCAGGCGGTCTTTCCAGGCCCCGAGCTTGACCCGGCCTTCGACCAAGCCGCGCAATACGCCGATGTGCTGCGTCGTGCCGATGCTGTTGCTGCCCACCATCACATCGCCCTCGAATTGCAGGCTGAGGTGTTTGTATCCTGCCCGGTCGGTCAGCTCCACGCCTTGCCCTCCCTTCACGCCCTGCCACTGGCCGAAGCTGCTGGAGATTAGTCCCAGGGTGTCGAGCACGTTGATCTGCGTCACTCCGCGCAGCTGGGTGCGCCGACCGGCCATATTCATCGCTGCGACATAAGCCTGATCGACCGCGTTGGGCTGGATGGCGCTGACCATCGGCTTGCCGTAAAGCATGTCGAACGCCTCGGCGCAATCTCCGGCGGCAAAGATGCCGGGAACATTGGTCTGCAGGTGTTCATCGGTGAGCACGCCTTGCAGGCAATGCACGCCAGAGCCTTCGAGAAAACCGATATTGGGCTTGACGCCGGCCGCCGAAATCACCAGATCGGCGGGCAGACGTTCGCCGGTGGACAGGCGCACGGCCAGCGGGGCGGCCATATCGCTGGGGTTGGATTCGATGGACTCGATGCGCGCGCCGGTGTGCACCGTCACGCCCTTGTCTTGCACCCAGTCGCGGATCATGCCGCCCGCGGTTTCGCCCATCATGCGCGGCACCATGCGGTCGCCCATTTCCACCACGGTAAGCTGCACCCGGCGGCGCACCAGACTTTCCATGATGATGCAGCCGATGAAGCCCGCACCAAGCTGGATGACCCGCGCGCCGGGCACGGCGAACTGGGTGATGGCGCGGGCATCTTCCAGTGTCCAGCAGGTATGCACCCGTTGCGCGTGGATGCCGGGAATACGCGGCAGCGTCGGCGTGGAACCAGTGGCGACCAGCAGGGTGTCGAAGGACAGCGTTTCACCGGATTCGAGGATGAGGGTTTTGCGCGCCGCGTCGAGCGACTTCACCCGCGCATGGCGCTGGCTGACGCCGATCTGCCTGAAGTGCTGCGGGTCTTTGCGCAGCCAGGTGCCGCGCTCGGTGATGTCGCCGTGCAGCAGGTAGGGAATCGCCATGCGCGAATACGGCGGCCCTTCTTCGTCGCCGATCAGGGTGATGGTGTCTTCGGTGGCGCTGTGCTTGCGCAGGGTTTCTGCAGCAACGACGCCCGCAGGGCCGTTACCGATGATGATGTGATGTTTCATGGGGTCTGCCTCGATCTCGCGCTGTCAGACTCCTCCCCCGCGCAGTGGGGAAGGAGTCCAAGTCAAAGCCCGAGCCGCGTGCGGGTTTCGGGCTTGAGCGTGCCTTCCGGAGTCCAGCCGCGCAGCTCGTAATAGCGAGGCAGCATCTCGGGCAGCTTGTTGGTCAGCCCCTTGGCCGGGCCGGTCTTGGCGGGCTCTCTGAGCAGACGCGGCGGCAAGGTGTCGTCCTTGGCGGTGAAGCCCGCGCGGTTGTTGTAGTCGCGCTCCATGTTCCAGATGCGCTCGCCTATGGTGTTCAACTCGTCCATGGTGAACTCTTCCAGGCAGGCGGCGGCAAGCTGCGGCTGCACGTCGGCCAGCGTCCAGGCGAAACTGGTGAACAGGCAGATGCCGGCAGAGTCGAACACGGCGGTGGCGTCCTGAAACGCCTTGACCAGTTCGGGTTTGCCGTCGGCCACCAGCGGATCGGTCTTGACCGGGATGCCCAGCACTTCCGAAGCCACCGTGTAACCGCGCAGATGGCAGGCGCCGCGGTTGCTGGTCGCATAGGCCAGGCCCATGCCTTGAATGCCGCGAGAGTCGTAGGCTGGGAATTCCTGGCCCTTGACGCTCATGCTCAGTTCCGGGTGGCCGTACTTGGCCGTCAGGCGTTTGCTGCCCAGCGCCAGTTCCTTGCCGAAGCCCTCGCCCCGGGCGGTGATTTCGGCGAAGTAGGTCAGAGCCTTGGCCGAGCCGAAAGGCGCTTCCACGCCGAGTTGTTCCTTGGTCAGCAGGCCCATGTCGTACAACTCCATCACCGCGCCCACGGTGGCGCCGAAAGTGATGGGGTCCATGCCGTCTTCGTTGCAGAGGAAGTTCGCGTAGGTCAGCGCCTCCAGATCGTTGACGCCGTTGGCCGAGCCCAGCGCCCAGGCGGCTTCATATTCCAGACCGCCCGATGCGCCCCAATACTGCGGCTTGTTCTCGACGCTGAAATGGTGTTCGTCGATCTTGCTGATGCGGCCGCAGGCGATGGTGCAGCCAAAGCACGCCTGGTTGGTGACCAGATTGGGCTTGCCATCGGTTTTGCGCGGCTCGTGCATGGCTTCGCCGGAGATGTCTTTCGCGCCTTCGAATTGCACGTCGCGGTGGTTGCGCGTGGGCAGGGCGCCGATTTCGTTGATCACGTTCATCAACACCTGGGTGCCGTATTTCGGCAGCCCCTGGCCGGTGACCGCGTTGTCGTGCAGCACTTTTTTGCCTGCGTTGACCGCAGCCATGAACGCCTTGGGGTCGCGCACATTGCCCACGCCCAGGGTGCCACGCACCGCGATGGCCTTGAGGTTTTTGCTACCCATCACCGTGCCCACGCCCGAGCGACCGGCGGCGCGGTGCAGATCGTTGACGATGGCGGCATACATCACCCCGTTTTCACCCGCACGGCCGATGGAGCTGACGCGGATCAGCGGGTCTTGGTGATGGTTCTTGATCCAGGGCTCGGTTTCCCACACGGTCTTGCCCCAGATCGGCGAGGCGTCGAGCAGTTCGGCCTTGTCGTTTTCTATGGACAGATACACCGGCTTGGGCGATTTGCCTTCGACGATGATCATGTCCCAGCCCGCCATCTTCAGCTCGGCGCCGAAGTAGCCGCCGGAGTTGGAGCAGGCGATCGCGCCGGTGAGCGCGCCTTTGGTGATGACCGAATAGCGCCCGCCGGTGGACGCCATGGTGCCGGTGAGCGGCCCGGTGGCGTAAATCAGCTTGTTGTCGGGCGAGAGCGGATCGACCTTGGCGTCGACCTCCTCGACGAAATACTTGGTCGCCAGCCCGCGCTGGCCGATGTACTCGCGCGCCCACTGCCTATTCAGCGGCTCGCTCTTGATGGTGCCTTGCGTGAGGTTCACGCGCAGAATTTTTCCGGCCCAGGTCATGGTCGTCTCCTCAATGTGGTTGCGGTCAGGCCGCGGCGTTCTGGTTGCCCAGCTTGTCGGCCCATTGCTGCATGCGCGACAAGCCGGTCCAGCTGGCATCGATATAGGTGATGGCGCCAGTGGGGCAAGCTTCGGCGCAGGCCGGCTCGCCACCGCACAAGTCGCATTTCTGCACCTTGCCGGTATCGGCGACATAGTTCACCGTGCCGAATGGGCAGGCGATGGTGCAGACCTTGCAGCCCACGCAAACATTTTCGAGCACGACCTTGGCGCCCGTGGCGGCGTCGAGTTTGATGGCCTCTACCGGGCAGGCGTGCAGACACCAGGCTTCGTCGCACTGGGTGCAGGTGTAGGGCACCTTGCGGCCAGTCTCATGGAAGTCGAACACCTTGATGCGGCTTTTTGAGGTGTTGAAAATTCCGTAGTTTTCATACGAGCAGGCCATCTCGCATTGCAGGCAACCCGTGCACTTGTCAGGGTCGATATGCAGGGACTTTTGCATCTTGCATCTCCTCGATTGTTATGGACATCTGAGCCACTTGACCGCGCTGCACGCCCGGTACTTACTGCGAACGGGCCTGATGCGGCTTTGACCATCGCAATATAGGCCGTGGTTCTGAAGGGTGAAAGCGGGCGAAATGCTTTGCCCGACTAGGGCGCTCGGGTATGTGCCGGAGCGTTATCCACCTGCTGTTCAACGGGAGAAACCACGAAGCTCGCGGCGGGCTTTCGCGCCCGAATTCACGCGGCCATCACCCGCCGCGCCAGATGGGTCAAAGGCCGCTCGATCAAATGCTCCATACGGTGCGGCAGCGCCAGCGGCTTGAGCAGCATCTTCACCGCCTGCTCCATCGGAAGCCGCGCGCCCACATGGTGGTACAGACGTTGGCAGATATGCTCGAAAGGTACATCGCCGACTGCATCGAAGTGGGGCTGGAACAGCCAGACGTGACGCAGCGCGATGTCGGAGTCGCTGGTGCGCAGTTCAGCCAGCCGACGCTTGAGCGCGCCGAGAATACGTGCGCGCGACAGGTTGCGCTCGGCGTTGATCTCTTTGAAGTAGCGGTAAAAGTGCTTGTAGTGCTGCACCTCGTCGACACGAATGTGCTCGGCCAGTTCGTTGAGAACCGGCTCGCAAGTGAAGTCGCGCAGGGTCTGGTAGTAAGTGGCCGTGCCGGTTTCCACCACACAACGGGCGACGAGTTCCAGTGCGCGGTCATCTTCGAGTTCTTCGACGGTGCACAGGCGCGAGTATTCGCTGAAAAAAGAAGCGTAGGCTGCCTCCCAGTCGAACTCGGGCCAGACGGTCTGCACATAGGTCTTGAGCGCGCGGCCGTGCTGCAGTTCCTCCGGTTCCCACTGATGCTGCAGCCAGTCGGAAATAGCGGGATAGGCGTCGAAATGTTCGACCAGATTGCGGGTGTAGGTTTCCGAGCCCGACTCGACAAAAGAAGCGCTGGCCAGCAGATAGAACAGTTCGACGTTGTCGTGAACCGACTCGGTGCGGATACGCGGGTAATCGATCCAGTCCAGCGTCCAGTGCGGTTGATGGTCTGACGCGCTTCGGCCGGGGGATGGGGATGTTGGAGTGGCGCGGTTCATAAGATGACTTTCTACCCTGTCATGCTTCAAGCATAGACTGAAAATTCGACATCACAGTTCCTCACCCACCTCCCAACCCGTCTAAACTTGTCACGAGGTATGACCTCTTCACATTGGCACAAGGAGCCCTTCATGAAGTCCCAAAAAACCCTGGCAGTCGTTCTCTCCGCCAGCCTCGTCGCGCTGTCGCTGGGCGGCTGCGCGAACATGAATGAGTCGCAGAAAACCACCGCCTCCGGTGCGGGCATCGGCGCCGCTGCCGGGGCTGTGATCGGCGCTTTGACGGCGGGCGGCAACACCGGGAAGAGCGCCGCAACTGGCGCTGTGGCCGGTGCGGCAGTGGGCGCTTTGGGCGGCTATTTGTGGAACCAGCATCTGGAGAAGCAGAAGCAGGACTTGCAGGCTCAGGCGCAGGCCTCGGGGACGGGCGTGCAGGTCACGCAGACGCAGGACAACCGCCTGAAGATGAACGTGCCGGCCGATGCAGGCTTTGCCACGGGCAGCGCGCAGCTCAACCCGCGCATGTATCCCATTCTGGAAAGCCTGGCCACCGGCCTGAATCAGAACCCGTCTGAAACCGTGCAGGTGTTCGGTTTCACCGACAACACGGGAACCGACGCGATCAACTACCCGCTTTCTGAAAACCGCGCGCTGACGGTAAAGAATTTCCTGGTGTCGCGCGGCGTGGCGCCGCAGCGCGTCACCACCCAGGGCCTGGGCCCGCAAAACCCGGTGGCGAGCAACGCCACGGCGCAGGGCCGCGCCGCCAACCGGCGGGTGGAAATTTATGTGGCCATGCCAGCCCAGCGCTGAGACGGTGCCTCCCTGTGCGGTGCTCCCCTAGCAGCGCTGCACTTCAGGCGGCGAGGGCCATGGGTTCCGGTATCGGGCGCTCCAGCAGTTCCACGGCTTTGCACAACGCGTCGAAACACTGGGGGTCGAGCGCGGTGCCCACGGTCTTGGACATGATCTGCAGGGTTTCCGGGATGGGCACGGCGCCGCGGTAGGGCCGGTCGGCGGAAATAGCGTCGAAGATGTCGGCGGTGGTGATGATGCGGGTTTCCAGCGCAATGTGTTCGGCGGTAAGGCGGCGCGGATAGCCGGCGCCGTCTAGCCGCTCGTGATGCGCGGCGCTGACGCGGGGGGCCAGCTCGGAGAAGGCGCTGATCCGTCCCAGAATGCGCTCGGTGTAGGTGGCATGCATCTGCACGGCCTGCCATTCGGCCGCGTCGAGTTTTCCGGCCTTGTCGAGCACCGCATTGCTCACGCCGAGCTTGCCCACGTCGTGCAGCAGTGCGCCGCGGTACAGCCAGCGGCGGCGCTCGGGCGCGAAATCAAGCTGGGTGGCGATGTGGTCGGAATAGAGCGCCACGCGGGCGCTGTGTCCGGCGGTGTAGGGGCTTTTGGCATCGACAATCTGACCGAAGGCGGCGGCGATTTCGTCGAGATAGTCTTCGTCCAGCGGCACGCAGCATTGCGCGGGCTCCAGTGCGAGAACCTGGCTGCCGAGATCCGGGTCGCGCAGCGTCTGCCAGAAGCCTTCGCGCTGCGAGAGGGCGAGAAAGGCATCGACCAGTTCAGGGTCGAACCAGCCGCCTCGCCGACGGCGGATTTCCTCGCGCGCCTCGGCCGGGCCGCTGGCGGTGAAAAACACATCGACCACCTGCGACAGCAAGGCCAGCCGGGCGTAGAGCGGAATGTGCTCGCCCGTCAGACCTTCGGGTTTTCCGCTGCCGTCCCAATGTTCATCCAGTCCGTGGATGCCTTGGGCGACGTTTTCGGGAAAGCGCAGTTGCCGCGCAATGTCGGCGCCGCGCTGGCAGCGGGTCTGAATGAGTTCCTGCGCGATGTCACTGCCATTGCGAAAGATGTTGAGCGTGGCGCGAAAGCGCTCGGCCAGGCCGCTGCGCAGACCCGTGTGATCGAGCACGAAGCGCAGCACATGCGGCAGGCTGCCGTCGAGCAGCTTGAAGTCGCGCTTGAACTGCAGATCGTCGGCGAGGTAGAGCTCGCAGATGCGAGCGGCATTGCTGCTGCAGCCCAGGTCTTTGAGCAGCAGGGTGTAGTACAGCTCCCATTGCTGCGGAGCGGGCAGGCCGATTTCTCGACCGACCGACATGCCGATCCAGGCGCAGCGCACGCAGTGGCCTTCGGGCTGGCCCTCGGTCATGTCGAGCGCGTGACTGAGGGCGCTCATCAGTTCGGCGAGTTTGAGATTTTCCATTCGGGCAGCATAGAAGCTAGGGATTTCCCGAGTTTGTTGTGTTGCACCATCTGATCGGCGCTTGCGTGAAATTTGTCACGAAAATGCCCTGAGCGTGGTTCTCATATGGAAATAACAGCCTCCCTACAATGGTGGTTTATCTCCCCCGCTCCGCCTGCCGGACGCCGCTGCGATGAACGCCCCCGCTTCACACGCTCCTGAATTGATGCCCGCCTTGGGCGCAGACGCGGCCGATGCCGCCCCCCGCCTGCGCGAAATTCCGTATAACTACACCTCCTTCTCCGACCGCGAGGTGGTGATGCGCCTGCTCGGCGAGCAAGCCTGGGACTGGCTCAACCAGTTGCGGCAGGAACGTCGCACCGGGCGTTCGGCGCGCATGTTGTACGAAGTGCTGGGCGACATCTGGGTGGTGCAGCGCAACCCGTTTTTGCAGGACGATTTGTTGCAGAGCCGCAAACGGCGTGCCGCGCTGATCGGTGCGCTCGAACACCGCCTGCGCGAAATCGACCGCCGCCGCGACGACAGCGCGCACAGTGGCAGCTCGGACGCGCAGCGCGACGCCCTGGTGCGTCAGTTGCTCGACCGCGCCCGTGGGGCCGTGGCCGCCTTCGCCGCCTGGTTCGACGAGGCCGCGGCGCTGCGCCAGCGCGCCCGCAAGGTGCTGGGGCGGCACAGCGCGCAGGGCGCGATCCGCTTCGACGGCATGGCGCGGGTGTCGCACGTGACCGACGCCACCGACTGGCGGGTGGAATATCCCTTCGTCGTGCTCTGTCCCGACAGCGAGGACGACATTGCCGGCTTGGTGCGGGGCTGCATCGAGCTCGGGCTGACCATCATCCCGCGCGGAGGCGGCACCGGCTACACCGGCGGCGCGATTCCGCTGGTGTGGAAGAGCGCGGTGATCAATACCGAAAAGCTCGACCGCATCGGCACGGTCGAATACCTCGAACTGCCCGGCGTGGCCCATCCCGTGCCCACCATCCAGACCCCGGCCGGGGTGGTGACGCAGCGCGTCTCCGACGCGGCCGACGCCGCCGGACTGGTGTTCGCGGTCGATCCGACTTCGGCCGACGCCTCCTGCGTGGGCGGCAATGTGGCGATGAATGCGGGCGGCAAAAAGGCCGTGCTGTGGGGCACGGCGATCGACAACCTGGCGTCCTGGCGCATGGTCGATCCTCAAGGCCGCTGGGTGGAGGTGCAGCGCCTCGACCACAATCTGGGCAAGATTCACGATGTGGATGTGGCCCGCTTCGAGGTGCGCACCTTGGCGGCCGACGGCGTGACCTTGCTGGAGCAGAAGCTGCTGGAAATTCCCGGCGCGCGCTTCCGCAAGGAGGGGCTGGGCAAGGACGTGACCGACAAATTCCTCGCCGGCCTGCCGGGCGTGCAAAAGGAAGGTTGCGACGGCATCATCACCAGCGCCCGCTGGGTGTTGCACAAAATGCCGCCGCATGTACGCACCGTCTGCCTGGAATTTTTCGGCCAGGCGCGCGAGGCCATTCCCAGCATTGTCGAGATCAAGACCTTTCTCGACGCGCGACCGGGCGGCGCCATTCTGGCTGGCCTGGAACATCTGGATGACCGTTACCTCAAGGCCGTGGGCTACGCCACCAAGAGCGCGCGCGGCACCCTGCCCAAGATGGTGCTGTTCGGCGACATCGTCGGCGAAGATGAAGCCGCCGTGGCCCGCGCCGCCTCTGAAGTGGTGCGCATGGCCAATGCGCGGGTGGGCGAAGGCTTCATCGCGGTGAGTGCCGAAGCCCGCAAAAAATTCTGGCTCGACCGCAAGCGCACCGCAGCCATTGCGCGCCACACCAACGCCTTCAAGATCAATGAAGACGTGGTGATTCCGCTGCCGCGCATGGGCGAATATGTCGATGGCATCGAACACATCAACGTCGAGCTGTCGCTGAAAAACAAGCTGGCGCTGGTGGCCGAGATCGACCGGACGCTGCGCGGCACGCTGCCGCTGGCGCGCAACGAAGAGCTGGCCGATGGCGAGCCTGCGCTGTCCAAGGAAGACTTGGAGGCCAAGCGCGCCCAGGCGCTGGAACTGCTGGCGGCAGTGCATGCGCGCTGGTCGTTCTATCTCGATCAGCTCGACAGGCCTTTGGCGGAACTGCCCGATGCACTGCGCGCGCTGTTGTCTGCATCGCCTGCATTGCTGGCGCTGCCTGCGGGGGCAAGTGCTGAAGACCGCACCCTGTTCCACCTGCTGCAGGATCATTCCCTGCGCGCCTCTTGGAAGGCCGAGTTGCGCAAGCCTTTGGCGGCGGTGTTTTCCGGCGGCTTGTTCGAACCGCTGCGCCGCGAGATCGACGCCATTCATCAGCGCGTGCTCAAGAGCCGCGCCTGGGTGGCGCTGCACATGCACGCGGGCGACGGCAATGTGCATACCAATATCCCGGTCAACTCCGACGACTATTCGATGCTGCAGCAGGCGCACGACGCGGTGGCCCGCATCATGGCGCTGGCGCGCAGCCTGGGCGGGGTGATCTCGGGCGAGCACGGCATCGGCATCACCAAGCTGGAGTTTCTCACCGAAGCCGAGATCGGCGCTTTCCGCGCCTATAAGCGCGAAGTCGATCCCGAAGGGCGTTTCAACAAGGGCAAGCTGCTCGACGATCCGGCGTATCCCGCCGATTTGCGCAACGCCTACACGCCCAGCTTCAACCTGATGGGACACGAGTCGCTCATCATGCAGCAAAGCGACATCGGCGCCATCAGCGCCTCGGTGAAGGACTGCCTGCGCTGCGGCAAGTGCAAGAGCGTGTGCGCCACCCATGTGCCGCGCGCCAATCTGCTGTATTCGCCGCGCGACAAAATTCTCGCCACCTCGCTGCTGATCGAGGCCTTCCTGTACGAAGAGCAGACCCGGCGCGGGGTGAGCATCCGGCATTGGGAAGAGTTTGAAGACGTGGCCGACCACTGCACGGTTTGCCACAAGTGCGTGACGCCCTGCCCGGTGGACATCGACTTCGGCGATGTCACCATGAATATGCGCAACCTGCTACGCAAAATGGGCAAGAAGAGCTTCAAGCCGGGCAACGCGGCGGCGATGTTCTTCCTCAATGCCACTCAGCCGCAAACCATCAAGCTGGTGCGCAGCGCCATGGTGGACGTGGGCTTCAAGGCGCAGCGCCTGGCCACCCGCCTGCTCAAACCCGTCGCCCGGGCGCAGACTGCGGCGCCCAAGCTCACCGTGGGCAAGCCGCCGATCCGCGAGCAGGTGATTCACTTCGTCAACAAGCCCATGCCGGGCGGCCTGCCGAAAAAAACCGCGCGCGCGCTGCTCGACATCGAAGACAAGGATTTCGTGCCCATCATCCGCAACCCGCGTGGCACCTCGGTGGACAGCGAGGCGGTGTTCTATTTTCCGGGCTGCGGCTCGGAGCGCTTGTTCA
>NZ_MEGQ01000062.1:12566-25737 GCF_001725585.1 Thiomonas sp. SCN 64-16
GCCGGGCTATCTGTGCTGCGGCTATCCGCAGCGCGGTTCCGGCCAGTTCGACAAGGCGGAGAAGATCATCACCGACAACCGGGTGCTGTTCCACCGCGTGGCCAATACTCTCAACTACCTCGACATCAAGACCGTGGTGGTGAGCTGCGGCACCTGCTACGACCAGTTGCAGGGCTATGAATTCGAGAAGATTTTTCCGGGTTGTCGCATCATCGACATCCACGAATATCTGCTGGAGAAGGGTTATAGCCTCAACCCAGGCGGCGCGGCGGGCGAGGTGAAGTACCTCTACCACGACCCCTGCCACAGCCCGATGAAAACGCAGGAGCCGATGAAAACGGTCAAGGCGCTGCTGGGCGACGGCGTGCTCAAGAGCGAGCGCTGCTGCGGCGAGAGCGGCACGTTTGGCATCTCACGGCCCGACATCGCCACGCAGGTGCGTTTCCGCAAGGAAGAAGAGCTGCGCAAGAACGAGCTGGCGCTGCGCGCCGATGGTTTTGCCGGGGACATCAAAATTCTGACCTCCTGCCCGTCCTGCCTGCAGGGGCTCACGCGGTATGGCAACGATCTACAGCATGGCTTGCTCGAAGCCGACTACATCGTGATCGAAATGGCGCGTCACCTCATCGGCGAAGACTGGATGGCCGACTACGTCAAGGCTGCGAACAACGGCGGCATCGAGCGCGTGCTGGTGTGAGCATGAAGTCTGCTCCCGTGCTGCTGGTGATCGACGTGCAGAACGGCTTTTGCACCGGCGGCGGCCTGCCGGTGCCGGATGGCGAAGCCGTGGTGCCGGTGATCAACCGGCTGGCGGCCAAGTTTTCGCAGGTGGTGTTGACGCAGGACTGGCACCCGCCGGGCCATGCGTCGTTTGCCAGCGCGCATCCGGGGCGGCAGCCTTTCGAGACCATCACTTTGCCCTACGGCCCGCAGGTACTGTGGCCGGATCATTGCATTCAAGGTACATGCGATGCGGCCCTGCACCCCGATCTGCACATTGCACACGCTCAAGTCCTCATTCGCAAAGGCTGGCGCGCGGGCATCGACAGTTACTCGGCCTTCATGGAAGCCGACCGCAGCACGCCCACCGGCCTGACGGGCTATCTGCGCGAGCTGGAGGTCCGCGAACTGGTGTTGTGCGGATTGGCCACGGATTTCTGCGTGGCCTGGAGCGCGCTGGACGCCCGGGCTGCAGGTTTTGAGGTGACCGTGGTGGAAGACGCCTGCCGCGCCATCGATCTCAACGGCTCGCTGGATCAGGCCTGGGCGCAGATGCGCGCCGCCGGGGTGCGGCGCGCAATGTCCATCGCGTTCTGATCAGACGTTTTCGCCCGGCGTGAGCGTGGCCGTGGGAGCAGCCGAGGGGGCGGCCTTGGCCCGCTGATGGTGGTGCACCGGCTCGTCTTCATAGCCGCGGATCATGGCCATGATGTGCGCCAGCGGCGTGTGGCCCGTGGTGGTGAGATAGACGTGGATGATGAAAAAAATCAGCATCATGTAAGCGCCGATGGTGTGCGCCCAGGCCACAGTCTGCAGGCTGATGCCCCATTGCTTCCAGATGGGCCAGGCGCCCCAGTCGGCGAAGAACAGCAGCCAGATGCCGCTGATCCAGATGATGGGATTGATCATCAGCTTCACCCACAGATAGGCCAGGCGTTGCAGCGGGTTGTGCTTGCGCGCGACGGTCTGGTGATAGGGATGGTCCTCGCCGCGGAACATGCCATAGGCGTAATGCCGTGCGACCAGAAAAATCTTGTCGAAAGTGGGGATGTATTGCTTCCATTCCCCGGTAGTGAAGTGCCAGAAGATGGCGAACACCCACAGGGTCACTAGCGCCCAAGCCGCAAAGGTGTGAATGCGCAGCGCGGTAAGGAACTCCACGCCGAGGTCATACAGGCCGTGGATGCGAAAGCCGGTCAACATCAGCAGGATGATCAACCCGGCCTGGCTCCAGTGCCAGAAGCGCTCGAACCGCTTGAACAGGATGACGTGTTTTTTGTGTGACATGACGAATTCCTCGAAGTGTCTGTGTGAGGTTGCACTGCGGGCTGCGGGTCAGTGGCTCTTGCTTCCGGGTTTGTTGCGGCGGCGCAGCCACAGAAAACTGCGGATGCCGCCATGCACCATCACCCCGGCCAGACTCAGCCCGGCAACGCCCAGGCCGATGGTCTCGATCCAGTTCTGATGGTCTTTGTCGCGACCCGGGATGTAGATGCCGTCGATCTTTTCCAGCCGACCGTTGTTGCTGTGGCATTGCGCGCAGCTCAGCGCCTTGTCCTTGGGTGCGACCATATGCGTGATCGGCCAGGTGGTAGTGGTCTTGACGAATTCGTACTTGCCCGACCATTCCAGCCCCGCCTCCTTCATGCCGGCGGCGATGGACTTCTGCCAGTCCATGGTGTGCCAGTAGGCCGCATCGTCGAAGCCTGCGTTGTGGATGGCGAGCAGGCGGTGCATCTCCGGGTCGTAGGGCTGGGTGCCCTTCATGGTCTTCACCGGCCAGATGCGTGATTTGCCATCGGTAGCGCTGCCGCCGTACTGGTTGATGGCGACGACCCCGTCTTTGTTAGGCGTCACGTTCTCGCCGATGTTCATCCACTTCACCGCGCCGTTGAACCAGGTGTAGTCGGGCACGACGTTTTCACCTAGTTTGAACTGGCCTTTGATGCCGAGGTAAGTGGGGTGGCCGTGCTCGTCCTTGATGACCAGGGGCTTGCCGTCCGGGCCGCGCTGGCCGGCCTTGGAATAATCCCATTCCATTTTGGTGGGCACGCCGCCGCGGGCGAACTCGGGGATGTGGCAGGTCTGGCAGGCGATATTGCGGGTGTGCATGTTCAGGTCCTGCGCCAGATTGCCTTTGTGCGGGGTGTCGCCGTGGCAGGACTGGCAGCTTGCCGCACTGCCCATATTGTGTTGGCTGCCGCGTACATACTGCCCGCCCTCGTGCTTGGCGTCGAGCTTGTAGTGGCTGCCGCTGACCTCGTGTCCGCCGGTGGCGTGGCAGGTCTGGCACTGGAAGTTCAGCCCGTCCTTGGCCATGTGCACGTCGAGTGATTTGGGCGGATTAATCAGCGAGCTGTCCAGGTCGCCATGCTTCACGCCGTCTCCTCCGCCGCCGTTGAAGTGGCAGGTGCCACAGTTGGCGCGCGAGGGCGCGCCCACATGCTGCGCGATCAGGGCCAGATCGATCGGTTCGATGAACTTGCCCGAGCCAGGCGGCATTTCGATGCGGGTCGTGGGCGGGTTGCCCGACTGATACGGCGCTTTGACGTATTTGCCGGTCTGGTCGTGGCAGACCAGGCAGTCCACATCGGTATCGGGGCGTTTGCTGAAGGCGACGAACTCACCGCTTTTCGCATCGCCGTAGCCGACATGACAGCCGGTGCAGAACTGCTGGTTGCTCGGCGTGGACACGCAGAAGTTGTTCATCACCTTGTTCTTGCCGACGATGCGCTTGGAGTCCTGCTCCACCTCCTCCCACTTCCAGTGGATGGTGCCCTTGATCTGCTTGGCCGCCTCGGTGTGGCAACTCAGGCAGGCGGCGGTGACCTCGGAGCCGCTTTTGAACGGACCCTGCAATTCCTTGAACTTGCTGTGATCCGCCGTGGTTTTTGCGCCAGTGGGCATTTTGGGCACCACGCGGTAAGGCGAGTGGATGTCGACCTCGGCTATCGCCGACTGCGGCGCCGACGGAGGGATAGACGCAGCAGGGTTGGCCAGGGCTGGCGGGGCGCTGGTCGCGACCGCGCAGACAGCGGCCAGACGAAGCCAGAAGCCGAAGCGGGCGGCAGGCGCGAAGCGGTGGGTAAACGGCATGACGAACACTCCAGTCGGTGTGCGAAACGGATCGATCAGGAGCGCATGGTTGCAGATACATACAGTTGCAAAAGTGACAAGACGCAAAAACTTCCCAGCCCGATATGCCGGAATTGCAATCTTTTGATCTGGGATAAATGAATCGTGCGGTTTGAATCCGTTTTGCCCGCTGGCGCGTAATTCAAGCAACAGCCGCACAGACCGCGCTGTTCTCGTTTTTTCTCTTTCAGGAGGTTTCACCATGCAACGCACGCAAGCCGCAGTCCACACCGCCCTTTCCCCTTCCGCCGCCCCCGAGGATTCCAGCGGGCAGGGTGCCAGCCGCCGTCAGTTCTTCCGCGTCGGCGGCCTGTTCGCCGCGGGGCTGGCCGCTTCCAGCGCGCTGGCACCAGCAACGAGCTGGGCAGGGACGATGTCCAAGTCGACCACCGACGACATCGCCATTCTCAACGTCGCACTCGGGCTGGAATATCAGGCCATCGCTGCCTATCAGGTTGGCGCTGAATCGGGCTTGCTGGAAAAGCCGGTGCTCGCCGTGGCCGTGAAGTTCCAGGGACAGCACAAGGCGCATGCCGAGGTACTGTCGTCCACCATCAGCAAGCTGGGCGGCACGCCGGTCATGGCCAAGAAGCCCGATGAGTACGGCTTCCCCACGGCTTCGCTCAAATCGCAGGCCGACGTGCTGGAGTTCGCCGCCGGGCTGGAAAAGGGCGCGGCCAGTGCCTATCTGGGCGCAGTGCCACAATTCCACAACAAAGATCTCGCCAAGGCCGCGGCCAGCATCATGGGCGACGAGACCATGCACTGGGCCATTCTGCTCAACGCCTTGGGCAAAGACCCGGTGCCTGCGGCGTTCATCGCCTGATCGCCCGGGGCATCCCGAACAGCGGGCGCGGCGCGATGTCGGTAACATCCGCCGCAAACCCGCCTGCTTTGTGGCACACCTTCATCGGGTGGCGCTGCGAAAGCCGGGCTGCCCTCCACGCTGCGCTCATGCCCGACCTGCAATCCCTGCTTGCCTACACCGCCCTAGCCGACCGCGACGCGTTCAGCCAGTTGTACGCGGCCACGCAAAGCCGGGCCTGGGCGATCTGCCTGCGGTTGTTGCGCGACCGGTCGTTTGCCGAAGAGGCCATGCAGGATGCGTATGTGAAGATCTGGCATCAAGCCGCAAGCTATCGGCCCGCTTTGGGCAGCCCGGAGGCCTGGATTTCCGCGCTGGTGCGCAACACCTGTCTCGATCGCCTGCGCGCCAACAAGCGCGAGGCGCAGTATGTCGTTTCACTGCAGGGCGATGAGGCGGATGATCCGCCCGAAATCGCGGATGACCGCACGCCTGAAGCGCTGCTCGAAGCCCGCTTGCAGGGCCAACCGATGGAGGATTGTTTGGGACAGTTGCAACCCCGCCAACGCGAACTGCTCGCGGCGGCCTACGTCATGGGACAGTCGCACGCCGAAGTCGCCCGCGAACGCGCTCTGCCGCTGGGCACGGTGAAAACGCTGATCCGGCGCGCGGTGCTGTTTTTGCGTGACTGTCTGGGGGAGGGCGCAAGGTGACGCTGCCCGCACGCTACCGCAACAGCGATCTGCTCGACCGGCTGGCGGCCGACTGGCTCACAGGCGGGCTCAGTCCGGCTGCGCAGCGCCGCGCCCAGTGTTTGCTGGAGCAGAGCCCTGAGTTTGCCCAGGCGGTGCAAGGCTGGCGCACGCGGCTCGATGCCAGCTTGCTGTCGGCAGCGCAAATCGGTCAGCCGTCCGACTCGGTCTGGCAGGGCATCACCGCGCGCCTCGATTCCCCGCGCGTGACTCAGCCTGCGGGGGCTGGCAAGTCGACGTCTTGGGGCGTTGAAGCCTGGCGGCGCTTGTCTCTGTGGCTCGGCGGCGTGGCCGTGGCAGCGGTGGCCTTTTCAGTCGTGGTGCTGGTGCAGAACCCGGAGGTCGGCCGTGGTACGGCCGCGCCCGTACAGATGGCGGCGTTGATGCACGGCGCGGGCGGGCAGGCCGCCGTTGTGACGGTGCAGAACGGCAAGCTGACTTTGACGGCCGTTGGCGCCATGACGCCACCCAGCGGCAAGAGCTACCAGCTCTGGCTGTTGCCCACGCAGGGCGCCCCCATTTCTTTGGGCGTCGTGGCGGCGGGGCAGAGCCGCTACCCCATTCCCGAGTCGGCGCAGTCGCATCTGTCGCAGGCCAAGGCGTTTGCCGTCAGCGTGGAGCCGCCCGGTGGTTCTCCCACAGGCCTGCCGACCGGGCCGGTGATCATGGTGGGCGCGGCGCAGCGCGCGTGAGCGATGTCGAGCGAAACGGCCTGCGCACTCTGTAAGACCGACGGCGGGCGGCTGATCTGGCGCGGTGCGGAATTCCGCCTGATCCGGGCAGACGACGCCCTGCTTCCGGCGTTTTACCGGGTGGTGTGGAACGCGCATGTGGCCGAGTTCAGCGAATTGAGCGCGCTGCAGCGCCTGACCTGCCTGGACGCGGTGACGCTGGCCGAGCAGTTGCTGCGCGAAACGCTGGCGCCCGACAAAATCAACCTCGCCAGCCTGGGCAATGTGGTGCCGCATCTGCACTGGCACGTCATCGCACGCTGGCGCTGGGACGCTTACTGGCCGCAATCCGCCTGGTCTGCCGCGCAGCGCCCAGCCGACGACGCCATGCTGGTCAGCCTCGGTGCGCGCCTGCCGGAGGTGGATGCGGTTTTGCAGCGCGCGTTCGCACAGCGTTTCGGCGGGGCATAAGTCGAAAAATCAGATCAGGGCGATCAGACGTACTCGCCCTTGCTCAGATCGTGCTCACCGCGCTCGTGAATGAAGTTGGCGCGGCCGACGATGAGGTTGTCCACCTCGCCGATGCGCGTCACATCCTTGCCGGTGTAGGGCAGCGAATGCAGCACGTAGCGCATGGCGTTGAGCCGCGCGCGCTTCTTGTCGTTCGACTTCACCACCGTCCAGGGGGAATCGGCCGTGTCGGTGTGGAAGAACATGGCCTCTTTGGCGCGGGTGTAGTCGTCCCACTTGTCGAGCGAGGCCATGTCGATGGGCGACAGCTTCCACTGCTTGAGCGGGTGCACCTGCCGCTCCTTGAAACGGCGGCGCTGCTCGTCCTGGCTGACTGAGAACCAGAACTTGATGAGGTGAATGCCGCTGCGCACCAGATTGCGCTCGAACTCCGGCGCTTGGCGCAGAAATTCGTGGTACTCGGCGTCGGTGCAAAACCCCATCACGCGCTCGACCCCAGCCCGGTTGTACCAAGAGCGGTCAAACAGCACGATCTCGCCGGCCGTGGGCAGATGCTGCACATAGCGCTGGAAATACCACTGGCCGCGTTCGACCTCGCTAGGTTTTTCGAGCGCCACCACGCGCGCGCCACGGGGGTTGAGGTGCTCCATCACCCGTTTGATGGTGCCGCCCTTGCCCGCTGCGTCGCGCCCCTCGAACAGAATGATCACACGCTGTCGGCTTTCCTTCACCCAAGCCTGCAGCTTGAGCAGCTCGGTTTGCAACACGAATTTCTGCCGCTCGTAATCTCGCCGCAGCATCTTGAATTTGTAGGGATAGCCGCCCTTGCGCCAGTCTTCGGCCAGCTCATCGCTCGTGTGTTGCGGGGCGGGCTCGCCCGCCGGCATGCCCAGCGCCGCCCGCATGGCCGCTGCATCGTCGGGGGCGTCACCCTCCAGAATGGCTTGCACGCCTTCGTTGTGGAGGTCTGCAGGCGGCGGGCCTTTGAGGATGGTGTCGAGCGCCGCCAGTTCAGCCTGCTGCGCCGCCTCTTGCGACTGATCGATCACGAACTTGCGCACGCCAGCAGGCGTGAGATGCGGCGGAATGTCGCCTTGCGCAACCTTGTTGTGGGCGGTGTTGTGCGCGGCCTGGCGCTGCTGTGCCGACTTTGCCGGGCTGACCCGCTTGCGCGCAGGCCGTGCTGTTGTTTTACGTGGGGCGGTGGGTGAATTCATGGCATCTCCAAGTAGATACTGCCTTTATAGACCCTGGGTGCGGCCGCTCACAATGACATTGGACAAACGGCAGCGCTTATAAGCGCCCCCAGGGCCGGGCTGCGCCCAGCCCGCCCCCCGTGGGGGTCAAGGAAACTTGGGGCGGCCCTGCGTTTCCTTGAGCGCTGTGTTCAGCTTGACCTGACCCCCGACCACTCCTGGCCGAGATCGTGGGCGATGGCGAACTGGTCGAGCACGCGCGCCAGGCTGGCGTCGACCATGGCTTCGATGCTGGCGGGCCGCAGATAGAACGCGGGCAGGGGCGGGAAAATGACGCCGCCCATTTCCGTGACGGCGGTCATATTGCGCAGATGGGCGAGGTTGAGCGGCGCCTCGCGCGGCAGCAGCACCAGCTTGCGGCGCTCTTTCAGGCACACGTCTGCCGCGCGGGTGATGAGGTTGTCGCAAAAGCCGTGGGCAATGGCTGCCAGAGAGCGCATGGAGCAGGGCGCCACCACCATACCCAAGGAGGAAAACGAGCCGCTGGCAATGGTCGCGCCGATGTCGCCGACGGGATGCACCACATCCGCCAGCGCCTCGACTGCCTTGCGGTCGAGGTCCATTTCCACCTTGAGGTTGAGCACGCCGGCGGCGGAAATCAGCAGGTGCGTCTCAACGCCGCCGAGCCGCTGCAGATGTTGCAGCAGTCGCACGCCATAGACGATGCCCGTCGCCCCGGTCAGCGCCACGATGAGTCTTGGCCGGGTCATGGGAGCGGCGGGCTGAAGGGGGGCGTCAAGCGAATGCGAGTCAAACGAATGCGCGCTTATTTCAGGCCGCCCAGCAGCGCTTGCAGCTCGCCGCTTTGCGCCATCTCGGCCATGATGTCCGAGCCGCCGACGAATTCGCCCTTGACGTAAAGCTGCGGGATGGTGGGCCAGTTGGCGTATTCCTTGATGCCCTGGCGAATGCCTTCGTCCTGCAGCACGTCCACAGCCTTGATCTGGCTGACGCCGCACGACTTGAGCAACTGCACCGCGCGCCCCGAAAAACCGCACATGGGGAATTGCGGCGAGCCTTTCATGAACAGCACTACGTCGTTGTTCTTGACGATTTGATCAATTTGCTCTTGCACACTGGACATGGCGGCATTTCCTGGTTGATGTCGATCAAGCAATTTTAGAGGGCGGCCGGTTTTGTTGCGGACGGGAGCCTATTTCGAGAATCGCCGCAACCAGCCGCGACTATCCCGCCGCTCACCCGTTCGATACCGGCCAGATCGCGTGCGCTGAACACCTCGCGATACCCGTGAGCCTCTAGCAAATCGCGCACGGCAGCCGCCTGATCGTAGCCATGCTCCAGGAGCAGACAGCCGTCGTCCCGCAGAAACCGGTCGGCCTGCGCAATGATCTGGCGCAGATCGCCCAGCCCGTCCGGGTTGGGATGCTGGCCGTTCAGCGCGAGGGCGGGTTCATGGCGCAAGGCGGGCAGATGCGGGTCGTGCGCAGCGATGTAAGGCGGGTTGGAAACAATGCAATCGAAGCGCGCTGTCGTCGCCGGGGGGTGCAAGGCATCCCACCAGTTGGACTGGAGAAAGTGCACTTCGCCGCCTGCGCGCCGGGCATCGAGCAGCCGCTGCGCATTGTTTTGCGCCACCGCGAGCGCGGCAGCGCTGGCGTCCAAGGCCCAGACCTGCACATGCGGGCGTGCATGGGCGATGGCGATGGCAATCGCTCCGCTGCCGGTGCCCATGTCGAGCACCGTGGGCGCGTGGGTGGCGGGCAGGGCGTCGAGATGGCGCAGGGCGAGTTCCACCAACAATTCGGTATCCGGGCGGGGAATGAGCACATCGGGGGTTACTTCGAAGCTCAGGCCGAAAAACTCGCGCTCTCCCAGCACATAGGCCAGCGGTTCGCCGCCGAGCAGGCGCGTCGCCAGCGCCTGCAGCCGGGTCAGTTCGGCCGTCTCAAGCAGGCGTTCGGGATGGGCGGCTTGCTGGGCGCGGCTCCAGCCGAGTACGGCCTCGATGAGGGCCTGTGCGTCCAGCCGGGGCAGGCCGCAGGTTCGCGTCCAAGCGGCCAGATCGCGCGGCGCCGTCATCTCATGCTCCCAGGGCCGCTAGTTGCGCGGCCTGATCTTCGGTGCGCAGGGCGGTGAGCAGTTCGTCGAGGTCGCCGTCCAGGATGGCGTCGATTTTGTAGAGGGTTAGGTTGATGCGGTGCTCGCTGACCCGGCCCTGCGGAAAGTTGTAGGTGCGGATGCGGTCGGAGCGGTCGCCACTGCCCACCAGGCTTTTGCGCGTGGCCGCTTCCTCCGCCTGGCGGGCCTGTCGTTCTCGCTCGGCCAGACGCGCGGCCAGTACCGACAGTGCGCGCGCCTTGTTGCGGTGCTGCGAGCGCTCGTCCTGGCACTCCACGACCAGCCCGGTGGGCAGGTGGGTGATGCGTATGGCCGAGTCGGTCTTGTTGATGTGCTGCCCGCCCGCACCCGAGGCGCGAAAGGTGTCGATGCGCAAGTCGGAAGGATTGATCTGGATCGCCTGAGCCTCATCCATCTCGGGCATCACGGCCACGGTGGCCGCACTGGTATGAATGCGTCCCTGCGTCTCGGTCTTGGGCACGCGCTGCACGCGGTGGCCGCCCGATTCGTATTTCAGCAGACCGTAGGCGCCTTCACCCGCGACGCGCAGAATCACTTCCTTGTATCCGCCGAGATCGCTCGGGCTCTCGCTGATCACTTCGGTCATCCAGCGCTTGCGCTCGGCATAGCGCGCATACATGCGCAGCAAGTCGGCGGCGAACAGCGCGGACTCTTCACCCCCCGTCCCGGCCCGGATTTCCACGAACACGTTGCGGCTATCGTCCGGGTCGCGCGGCAACAAGGCGACCTGAAGCTGGGCTTCAAGCGCGTCGAGGGCAGCGCGTGCATCCTGAATTTCCTGTTGTGCCAGCTCCTTCATGTCTGGGTCGCTCAGCAACGATTCCGCCTGCGACAGGTCTTCTGTTTTTGCCTTGTATTGCACATACAGCCCGACCACGGGTTGCAGCTCGGCCAGTTCCCGCGTCATGTTGCGGTAGCGCTGCAGATCCGCGGTGCAATCGGGTGCGGCAAGCAAGGCGTCAAGCTCGTCGGCCCGGCGTTGCATCTGCTCCAGTTTGTCCAGCAGGGAAGGTTTCATGGGGGATATGGAACAGCCGCGCCTGGGTGCGCGGGCGGTAAACCGAAGGCGCTATAAAAAGAAGCGCCGGATTTGGAGGGCGCGGAGGACGCGCTAGACCTGCGAGTCAGAGGGGGAATCGGAATCGCGTCGGTGCGGGCACAGAAACACCCGCTCGACCGCCTGCGCCACGACTTGGCGATGAGACGGATCGCCCTGGTGCAGCGCGGTGAAGGCGCCGTGCAGGAATTTGTGCGACAGACCCCGCGCAAGTGCGTCCAGCACGGCCTCGGGCGACTCGCCCCGAGCCAGCAGACGTCGGGCGCGTTCGACCTCGTGCGTCTGCCACTGTTCGCTTTGCGACTGCAGTCGTTGAATGAGGGGCACCTGCGAGCGCAGATCAAGCCATTCGAGAAAACCATGCACCCGGTTTTCGATAATGGCCTCGGCCTGTTCGATCGCGGCCTGGCGCTTCTCCGTATTGCTGCGTACCAAGGCAGACAGATCGTCGACCGAGTACAGATAGACATCGCGCAGTTGCGCGACCTCGGGCTCAATGTCGCGCGGTACGGCCAGATCGACCATCACCATGGGTTTGTGCCGCCGCTGTTTGATGCTGCGTTCAACCGCGCCCAGACCGATGATCGGCAGGCTACTGGCGGTGCTGGTGACGACCACATCAAATTCGCCCAGCCGCTGCGGTACGTCGGTCAGCCGAATGGCTTCCGCCCCGAACCGCTGTGCCAGATGGGCGCCGCGCTCCACGGTGCGATTGGCGATCACCATGCTCTTGGGATGGTGCGCGGAAAAATGCGTGGCCACAAGTTCGATCATGTCGCCCGCGCCGATGAACAACACGCGACACTCCTGAAGGCTCTCGAACACAGTTTGTGCCAGATGCACGCTGGCTGCGGCCATGCTGACCGAATGAGCGCCGATTTCCGTATTGGTGCGTACCTCTTTGGCCACAGAAAAAGTTCGCTGAAACATCTGGTTCAGCGTGCTGCCCAGAGCGCCCGAATCCGAGGCGACCCGCACCGCTTCCTTCATCTGCCCCAGAATCTGCGGCTCGCCCAGCACCATGGAGTCCAGACCGCTGGCCACACGAAAGGCGTGTCGAACGGTACCGTCTTGTACCAGGCGATAACTATGGTCGGCCAGGTCATCGAACTGCACCTGGCGCTCGGTGGACAGCCAGTGCAATAGGGCATCACGCGGGTCGCTTTCGGCCGCGCAATAGATTTCAGTGCGGTTGCAGGTCGATAGAATGGCCGCTTCGATGGGGCCATTTCGGCGCCCGTTCAGCATGTTCACCTTCAGCCGTTGAAGCGCGTCTACCAAGGTATCGGCAGAAAACGCCAGACGCTCACGTACCCCGACGGGTGCGGTTTGGTGGTTGAGTCCGATGGCAGCGAGCAACATAATCAGATCGTGATTTTAAGAACTGTCGCGACTTTGAGCGACTGATCTTGATCAAACCAAGAATGCGCTTGAGGCCTTCAAAGATGACATTGTCCACCATTAAACGACCTGGTGCATCGGTGCAAACAGCAGGTTTCGCGCACTGCTGACGTTCTTCCCGCACGATTTCTTCGAGAATTTTCATGCTCCCCCTCTTTTTATCGTGGCTGATCCAGACAAGCCTCATGCCCTTGTTTGTGGGCGCCTTGACCGGGGGATTGGCGCACCTGGCTTGGGGAGGTGGCTGCGCCGCCAGTTGGGGACGCCGAGCGAGTTGGGCGGCGATCGGTGCGCTGCTGTTGCATCTCGTACTCGTGGGGGGCGGATTGCTTCGAGAAGGATCGATCTGGGATTACTCTGCCGTACTGCTGGCGGCCTCTCTCATCAGTGCTGTCGCTTGCCGGGGTGGCCGCGTCACCAAACGCTCTTGAGCATCAAAGGCGGAAGGTCGCAAAAAGGAGTTGACAACGGCTTTGCGCCCTTGCACAATTCAATGCTTCGCCGTTTTGCAGCTCTTTAAAGGGGGTGCAGAGAAGCGCGAAGCCAGCCGATGTTCGTGATGCTGCAAGTTGGCGCACGGTGGCTGCTGAACAAAACTGAGCAACACAGATCAATTCCCGCACCAGGGAGCCAAGACTGGCGCATTTTTGCGACTAAGTTGGGTGAAGGAAATTACATGATTCAGACGCAATCCAGACTGGATGTCGCCGACAATACGGGCGCCAAATCCGTCATGTGCATCAAGGTGCTGGGCGGCTCCAAGCGCCGCTATGCCGGCGTGGGCGACATCATCAAGGTCAGCA
>NZ_MEGQ01000063.1:0-12923 GCF_001725585.1 Thiomonas sp. SCN 64-16
CATAGCTGTGCAGCATAGGGTGGGCTCCTATCTTCAATTTCGCACGCAATTTCGTGTGAAATCAATTTAACCCGGCCATTATGCCTTGTCGATAGGGCCATCGAGATCCGCCCGAGTTTTAGAGCGCCCCGGGTCGCCACCGGCATCACAACTAAAGTAGGGGGGGCGGGCTTGATTGATCGGCGCATGTATTTCATGCCATCCCGTTCGAAACTTCGTGCCCAATTCAGGGGAGTTCATGTTGACCGAAGGTCATAACGCGCGTGCAAGGCGCCTTGGTTTGGGCACGAGATGGGCACGGATTGGGCACCGTGCCCAAAATGCCGCAGGCAACAAAAAAGCCAAGAACCGCTAAGTCCTTGGCTTCATTGAACAAATTTTGGTTGCGGGGACAGGATTTGAACCTGTGACCTTCGGGTTATGAGCCCGACGAGCTACCGAGCTGCTCCACCCCGCGCCGGAAGCTGTAAATTATACTTGAAGGCCGCCCTTTGTGCAAGGCGCCCCGTTCGCCTATGTCTTCATTGGCGATTGGGGGCCTTGAAATCAGGTTTGATCAGATGCGTTGTCGGATTCTGCCGAGTGCAGGGTGCTGTCTTCGAGCGCCTGCAGTTCGGCGGCGGCCTGGGCTGCGCGGTCAGCCTGGTCCATCGCATCTTTCGCCTTGCGCGCCTGGTGGAACGCCAGGCCAGTGCCTGCGGGAATCAGGCGGCCGACGATGACGTTTTCCTTCAAGCCACGCAGTTCGTCGCGCTTGCCCATGATGGCGGCTTCGGTCAGCACGCGCGTGGTCTCCTGGAAGGACGCGGCGGAGATGAAGCTGTCGGTGGACAGGCTGGCCTTGGTGATGCCCAGCAGCAGGTTGTTGAAGGTAGCGGGCATCTTGCCCTCGCGCAGGAGCACATCATTGCGCGCCAGCACCTGGGAACGCTCGGCCTGTTCGCCCGCGATGTAGTCGGTGTCGCCCGGGTCTTTGATTTCGACGCGGCGCAGCATCTGGCGAACGATGACCTCGATGTGCTTGTCGTTGATCTTCACGCCCTGCAGACGGTAGACATCCTGCACTTCGTCAACGATGTAGCGCGCCAAGGCCTCGACCCCCAGCAGGCGCAGGATGTCCTGCGGCTCGGCGGGGCCGTCGACGATCAGTTCGCCCTTGTTCACCACTTGGCCTTCGTGCACCAGCACGTTCTTTTCCTTCGGGATCAGGAACTCGTTGGAGTTGCCGTCCAGGTCGGTGATGACCAGGCGCACCTTGCCTTTGGTTTCCTTGCCGAAGGAGACGGTGCCAGTGGTTTCGGCCAGCATGCCGGCGTCCTTGGGCGAGCGGGCCTCGAACAGCTCGGCCACGCGCGGCAGACCGCCGGTGATGTCGCGGGTCTTCTGGCCTTCCATCGGGATGCGCGCGAGCACTTCGCCCGGGCCCACGTCTTGGCCGTCGCGCACCTGGATCAGCGCGCCAACGGTGAAGCCGATGGTCACGGCGTGATCGGTGCCCGGAATCTTGACTTCTTGCCCCTGCTCGTTGAGCAGCTTGACTTGCGGACGCACCACCTTGGCAGAACCGCGGCGTTTCGGGTCGATGACCACGAGGGTGGACAGGCCGGTGACTTCGTCGACCTGCTTGGCCACGGTCACGCCTTCTTCGACGTTCTCGAACTTGGTTTGTCCCGCGTACTCGGTGATGATGGGGCGGGTCAGCGGATCCCAGTTGGCCACCAGCGTGCCGGCCTTGATCACCATGCCGTCCTTGACGAACAGCGTGGCGCCGTAAGGCACCTTGTGACGCTCGCGCTCGCGGCCGTGGTCGTCGGTGACCAGTACTTCGCCAGAGCGGGTGATGACCACTTGCTCGCCCTTGGTGTTGGTGACGTAGCGCATGGTGGCGGTGAAGCGCACCGTACCCGCACTCTTGGCTTCCACGCTGGATACCACGGCTGCGCGCGACGCCGCGCCGCCGATGTGGAAGGTCCGCATGGTCAGCTGGGTGCCGGGCTCGCCGATGGACTGCGCGGCGATCACGCCGACCGCTTCGCCATTGGTCACCAGCGTGCCGCGGCCGAGGTCGCGGCCGTAGCACTTGGCGCAGATGCCGTAGCGGGTTTCGCAGGTCAGCGCAGTGCGCACCTTGATCTCGTCGATACCGGCAGCTTCGACCAGATCGAGCATGTCTTCATCGAGCATCTCGCCCGCCGGAACGATGACGTCCTGGGTCTCAGGGCTGACCACGTCGACAGCGGCCACGCGGCCGAGCACGCGGTCGCGCAACGATTCGATGACTTCGCCGCCTTCGACCAGCGCGCGCATATTGGTGCCGTTGGCCGTGCCGCAATCGTGCTCGGTGACCACCAGATCCTGCGTCACGTCCACCAGACGGCGGGTGAGGTAGCCGGAGTTCGCGGTCTTCAGCGCGGTGTCGGCCAGACCCTTGCGCGCACCGTGCGTGGAGATGAAGTACTGCAGCACGTTCAGGCCTTCACGGAAGTTCGCCGTGATAGGGGTCTCGATGATGGAGCCGTCTGGCTTGGCCATCAGGCCGCGCATGCCAGCGAGCTGACGGATCTGCGCGGCGGAACCACGAGCGCCCGAGTCGGCCATCATGTAGATGGAATTGAACGACTCCTGACGCACATCCTTGCCATGACGATCCTTGACCGTCTGGTTGGAGAGGTGATTCATCAGCGCCTTGCCGACTTCATCGCCGGCACGGCCCCAGATGTCCACCACCTTGTTGTAGCGCTCACCCTGCGTCACCAGACCGGAGGAGTACTGCTGCTCGATTTCCTTGACTTCCTTTTCGGCGCGAGCGATGACCGTGTACTTCTCTTCCGGAATCAGCATGTCGTCGATGCTGATCGAGATACCGGCCTTGGTCGCCAGCGAGAAGCCCGACTGCAGCAGCTTGTCGGCGAAGATCGCGGTTTCGCGCAGGCCGCAACGGCGGAACGACGAGTTGATCAGGCGCGAGATTTCCTTCTTTTTCAGCGCCTTGTTCATCACGCTGAACGGCAGGCCCTTGGGCAGAATTTCCGACAGGATCGCGCGGCCCACGGTGGTTTCCACCACGGCGGTCTTGGGGGTGAAGCTGCCAGTGGCCTTGTCTTTTTCGTACTCGGTCAGACGTACGCTGACCCGGCTGGTGATTTCCACCTGCTTGGCGTCGAGCGCGCGGTGCACTTCGGACACATCGGCGAACACGATGCCCTCGCCCTTGCCGTTGATGCGCTCACGGGTCGCGTAGTACAGGCCCAGCACCATATCCTGCGACGGCACGATGGACGGCTCGCCGTTGGCCGGGAACAGGATGTTGTTCGACGCCAGCATCAGCGCACGCGCTTCCACCTGCGCTTCCAGCGACAGCGGCACGTGTACGGCCATCTGGTCGCCGTCGAAGTCGGCGTTGAACGCGGCGCAGACCAGCGGGTGCAGCTGGATGGCCTTGCCTTCGATCAGCATGGGCTCGAAGGCCTGAATGCCCAGGCGGTGCAGCGTGGGCGCACGGTTGAGCATGACCGGATGCTCGCGGATCACATCTTCGAGAATGTCCCAGACGATCGGGGTCTGCGATTCAACTTCCTTCTTGGCCGCCTTGATGGTGGTGGCCACGCCCATGGTTTCGAGCTTGTGGAAAATGAAGGGCTTGAACAGTTCGAGCGCCATCAGCTTGGGCAGACCGCACTGGTGCAGCTTGAGCGTCGGGCCCACGGTGATGACCGAACGGCCCGAGTAGTCGACGCGCTTGCCCAGCAGATTCTGGCGGAAGCGGCCGCTCTTGCCCTTGATCATGTCTGCCAGCGACTTGAGCGGGCGCTTGTTCTGCCCCACCATCGCCTTGCCGCGACGCCCGTTGTCCATCAGCGAATCGACCGCTTCCTGCAGCATGCGCTTTTCGTTGCGCACAATGATTTCAGGCGCAGACAGCTCCAGCAGACGGCGCAGACGGTTGTTGCGGTTAATGACGCGGCGGTACAGATCGTTGAGGTCGGAGGTGGCAAATCGGCCGCCGTCCAGGGGAACGAGCGGACGCAGATCGGGCGGCAGCACCGGCAGCACGGTCATGACCATCCACTCGGGCTTGGCGCCCGAATCCTTGAACGCCTGCATCACCTTGAGGCGCTTGACGTTCTTCTTGACCTTGGTGTCGGAGCCGGTCATGTCGCCGCGCAGCTTCTCGATCTCCAGATCGAGATCCATGTTGTGCAGCAGGGCGTGCACGCCCTCGGCGCCCATGAACGCGACAAACTCTTCGCCGAACTCGGTGCGCTTGGCGGCGTATTCATCTTCGGACAGCACTTGACCCGCCTTGAGCGGCGTCATGCCGGGATCGGTGACCACATAGGCTTCGAAGTACAGCACGCGTTCGATGTCGCGCAGCGGCATGTCGAGCACGATGCCCAGACGGGACGGCAGGCTCTTGAGGAACCAGATGTGCGCCACTGGGCTGGCCATGTCGATATGGCCCATGCGCTCGCGGCGCACCTTGCTCTGCGTGACTTCGACACCGCACTTCTCGCAAATCACGCCGCGGTGCTTGAGGCGCTTGTACTTGCCGCACAGGCACTCGTAGTCTTTGATCGGGCCGAAGATCTTGGCGCAGAACAGGCCGTCGCGCTCGGGCTTGAACGTGCGGTAGTTGATGGTCTCGGGCTTTTTCACCTCACCGAACGACCAGGACCGGATTTTTTCCGGCGACGCCAGGCCGATACGAATGGCGTCGAAATGCTCATCCTGATGAAACTGCTTGAACAGGTCGAGTAGCGCTTTCATGCTTTCACTCCTTCAGTTGCTTGCCCGGCGCAACCAAGCGGCACCGGGCGCGGCATCAATCAATTGCGTTCGAGTTCGATGTCCAGACCCAGGGAACGGATTTCCTTGATCAGCACGTTGAACGACTCGGGCATCCCGGCTTCGATGATGTGGTCGCCCTTGACGATGCTCTCGTACATCTTGGTGCGGCCCTGCGTATCGTCGGACTTGACGGTGAGCATTTCCTGCAGCACATACGAGGCGCCGTAGGCTTCGAGCGCCCAGACTTCCATCTCGCCGAAACGCTGACCGCCGAACTGCGCCTTGCCGCCCAGCGGCTGCTGCGTGACCAGCGAGTAGGGGCCGGTAGAGCGGGCGTGCATCTTGTCATCGACCAGGTGATGCAGCTTGAGCACGTGCATGATGCCCACGGTCACCGGGCGCTCGAAGACTTCGCCAGTGCGGCCATCGGTCAGCATGACCTGCTTTTTCGCCGCAGTGAGCTGCAGCTTCTCGGCGACGTCGTCGGGATAGGCCAGGTCGAGCATCTGGCCGATTTCGGCTTCGCTGGCGCCGTCGAACACCGGGCTGGCGATGGGCAGACCAGCCTTGAGGTTTTCGGCGAGTTCAAGCACCTCGGCGTCGCTGAGCTGATCGAGCGCTTCCTGCTTGCCACTGAAGTTGTACAGCGTGCCCAGGAATTTGCGCAACTCGGCCGCCTTGGCATGCGACTGCAGCATGTCGTTGACGCGTTTGCCGATGCCGATCGAGGCCCAGCCCAGGTGGGTTTCGAGAATCTGCCCGATGTTCATGCGCGACGGCACGCCCAGCGGGTTGAGCACGATGTCCACCGTGGTGCCATCAGGCATGTGCGGCATGTCTTCGACCGGAACGATCTTGGACACCACACCCTTGTTGCCGTGACGGCCGGCCATCTTGTCGCCCGGCTGCAGGCGGCGCTTGACGGCCAGGTAAACCTTGACCATCTTGAGCACGCCGGTGGGCAGCTCGTCGCCCTGGGTGAGCTTGCGGCGCTTCTCTTCGAACATCAGATCGAAGGCATGACGGCGCTTTTCCAGCGAGTCCTTGAGCTGTTCCATCTGCTGCGCCAGTGCTTCATCCGCCGGGCGGATGTCGAACCAGTTGTAGCGGTCGGTCTCGCCCAGGTAGTCGGCGGTGATGGTTGCGCCCTTGGCCAGCTTGTTCGGGCCGCCGTTGGCGGTCTTGCCAGTGAGCAGCTTGCCCAGACGGTCGAAGGTATCGGCCTCGACGATGCGCATCTGGTCGTTGAGGTCGAGGCGATAGCGCTTGAGCTCGTCGTCGATGATCTGCTGGGCGCGCTTGTCACGCGGGATGCCTTCGCGGGTGAACACCTGCACGTCAATGACGGTGCCGTACATGCCCGAGGGCACGCGCAGCGAGGTGTCCTTCACGTCGGACGCCTTTTCGCCGAAGATGGCGCGCAGCAGCTTCTCTTCCGGGGTGAGCTGGGTCTCGCCCTTGGGGGTGACCTTGCCCACCAGCACGTCGCCCGCTTCCACTTCTGCGCCCACGTAAATGATGCCCGACTCGTCCAGTCGCGCCAATTGGTGCTCGGACAGGTTGGGAATGTCGCGGGTGATTTCTTCGGAGCCCAGCTTGGTGTCGCGCGCCGGGACGTTCAGCTCTTCGATGTGGATGGAGGTGAAGCGATCTTCAGCCACCACGCGCTCGGACAGCAGGATCGAGTCTTCGTAGTTGTAGCCGTTCCACGGCATGAAGGCCACCAGCATGTTCTGGCCCAGTGCCAGTTCGCCGAGGTCGGTCGAAGCGCCGTCGGCCACCACATCGCCCTTGGCGAGTTTGTCGCCGCGCTTGACCAGCGGGCGCTGGTGGATGTTGGTGTTCTGGTTGGAACGCTGGTACTTGATAAGGTTGTAGATGTCCACGCCGACTTCGCCCGCCTGGGTTTCGTCGTCATTGACGCGCACCACGATGCGGGCGCTGTCCACATAGTCCACCACGCCGCCGCGCAAGGCGGTGACCACGGTCCCCGAGTCGACCGCGGTCACGCGCTCGACCCCGGTGCCGACCAGGGGCTTTTCAGGACGCAGCACGGGCACGGCCTGACGCTGCATGTTGGCGCCCATCAGCGCGCGGTTGGCGTCGTCGTGCTCCAGGAAGGGCACGAGCGAGGCCGCGGCCGACACGATCTGGCTGGGCGACACGTCCATGTACTGCACCCGCTCGGGCGAGACCATGATGGACTCGCCAGCTTCGCGGGCAGACACCAACTCGTCGTTGAGCATGCCGTGCTCGTCCATGCCGGCATTGGCCTGGGCGATGACGTACTTGCCTTCTTCGATGGCCGAGAGGTAGTCGATCTGGTCAGTCACCTTACGGTCGATCACGCGGCGATAAGGCGTCTCGATGAAGCCGTATTCGTTCAACCGGGCGAACAGCGCCAGCGAGTTGATCAGACCGATGTTCGGTCCTTCCGGCGTTTCGATCGGGCAGACGCGGCCGTAGTGCGTGGGGTGCACGTCGCGCACTTCAAAACCAGCACGCTCGCGCGTCAGACCGCCCGGGCCCAGGGCCGAGACGCGGCGCTTGTGGGTGATTTCCGACAGCGGGTTGGTCTGGTCCATGAACTGCGAGAGTTGCGAGGAGCCGAAGAATTCCTTGATCGCCGCCGAGATGGGCTTGGAGTTGATGAAGTCGTGCGGCATCAGGTTTTCGGTCTCGGCCTGGCCCAGACGCTCCTTCACCGCGCGCTCGATGCGCGACAGCCCGGCACGGAACTGGTTCTCGGCCAGCTCGCCCACGCAGCGCACCCGGCGGTTGCCGAGGTGGTCGATGTCATCGACTTCGCCGCGGCCGTTGCGCAACTCGACCAGCAGCTTGATAACCGCCATGATGTCTTCATGCGACAGCACCATCTCGCCTTCGATCTCCTCGCGACCGAGTCGACGGTTGAACTTCATGCGGCCCACGCGCGACAAGTCGTAGGCGTCAGCGTCGAAGAACAGGCGGTTGAACAAGGCCTCGACGGCGTCTTCGGTCGGCGGCTCGCCGGGGCGCATCATGCGGTAGATCGCCACCTTGGCGCCGAGCTGGTCGGCCACTTCGTCGATGCGAAGGGTTTGCGAAATGAACGCGCCCTGGTCGAGATCGTTGATGTAGAGAGTCTGGATCTGCTGAATGCCGGCTTCGCGGATTTTCTTCAGCAGCGCCTCGGTGAGCTCCTCGTTGGCGCGAGCCACGATCTCGCCGGTGTCTTGTGACACCAGGTTGCGCGCCAGCACTTTGCCCAGCAGGAAGTCTTCTGGCACCGACAGGCGTTGCGTGCCGCCCTGCTCCAGCTCGCGCAGATGGCGGGTGTTGATGCGCTTGTCCTTGGCGACAACCACTTTGCCATTCTGGTCGATCAGGTCGAAGCGGGCCACTTCACCCTTGAAATGGTCAGGCACGAATTCGAGCAAAGCGCCATCGTCCATCAACTGCATGTGGTCGAAGGCAAAGAAGTGCGCCAGGATCTGCTCGGGATTCAGGCCCAGGGCCTTGAGCAGAATGGTGACCGGCATCTTGCGGCGGCGGTCGACGCGGAAATACAGAATGTCCTTGGCGTCGAATTCGAAGTCGAGCCAGGAGCCACGGTAAGGAATGATGCGGGCGCTGAACAGCAGCTTGCCCGAGCTGTGGGTCTTGCCCTTGTCGTGCTCGAAAAACACGCCGGGCGAGCGGTGCAGCTGGCTGACGATCACCCGCTCGGTGCCGTTGATGATGAAGGAACCCTTGTCGGTCATGAGCGGAATCTCGCCCATATAGACCTCCTGCTCCTTCACCTCCTTGACCGTGGGCTTGGCCGCTTCGCGGTCCATCACGATCAGGCGCACTTTGGCCCGCAGTGCCGACGCATAGGTCAGACCGCGCTGCTGGCATTCGCGCACGTCGAACACCGGGCGTGCCAGGGTGTACCCGTTGTATTCCATGCGCACATACTGGTTGTGCGACACGATGGGGAAAATGGCGCGGAACGCCGCTTCCAGCCCTTCGTCCTTGCGCTGCGGCAAGGGAAGGTCTTTTTGCAAAAAGGCCTCGTAGGAGTTGATCTGCGTAGCCAGCAGATAGGGGACATCCAGAACACTTTGGCGGCTGCCAAAACTTTTCCGAATGCGCTTTTTCTCAGTGAACGAGTAGGACATGGATACGCTCCGCTCCACAGGGACAAAATCAGTTATCGCATAACCCGGGCTCACCCCAGGCCATGTGGTAACCAAGCTACCGGCCTGAACCGGCAGAAGGCGCGAAAGCCCGGAAGGCCAATTGACCTTCCGGGCCCACGCAAAACCAAAGACTTACTTGATTTCAGCCTTGGCGCCGGCTTCTTCCAGCTTCTTCTTCGCAGCTTCGGCATCGGCCTTGGCCACGGCTTCCTTGACAGCCTTGGGCGCGCCGTCCACCAGATCCTTGGCTTCCTTCAGGCCCAAGCCCGTCAGTTCGCGCACGGCCTTAATGACGCTGACCTTGTTCGCGCCGACTTCCGTCAGGATCACGTTGAATTCGGTCTGCTCTTCCACGGCAGCGGCAGCACCGCCACCCGCGCCAGGAGCGGCCACGGCCATCGCGGCAGCGGACACGCCGAATTTTTCTTCGAACGCCTTGACCAGGTCGTTGAGTTCCATGACGGTCATGCCGCCGACGGCGTCGAGGATTTCCTGTTGATTCATTGCCATTTGTTGACTCCGAGATAAATGTTTGAAAAGAGAATGTTGAAAGCTTCAGCCTGAACAGGCTGCTTCGGTTTCGCGTTTTTTCGCCAACTGGCCCAGCGCCACAGCAAAGCCGGACACGGGAGCCTGCATGACACCCAGCAGACGCGCCAGCAGCACTTCGCGCGACGGAATGCTGGCAAGGGTCTTGACCCCGGCGGCGTCGAGCGCCTTGCCGTTGACCACACCCGAGCGAATGACCAGCTTGTCATTGGTTTTGGCAAAGTCGTTGATGACCCGGGCGGCGGCGACTGCATCTTCGGAAAATCCGTAGATCAGCGGGCCAGCCATTTCACCGGCGATAACTTCGCATGAGGTTCCCGAAACAGCGCGCTTGGCCAGGGTGTTCTTGAACACCTGGAGATGCACCCCGTTTTCGCGAGCCTGCTTGCGCAGCTTGGTCATCTGCTCGACTGCAATGCCGCGATACTCGGCCAGAACCAGGGATTGCGCCTTGGCTGCCAGCGCCGAGATTTCCTCGACTGAAGCTTGCTTTTCAGAGCGGTTAAGACTCAAGATTGACTCCTGAAGAAATTGCCTTGAACCCTAGCGGCTCAAGGCGCCTAAACAAGCGTCCTCTGGAGTGACTACAGGCAACGTTCGAACCTTGCCCATTCTCTCGTCCAGCGGGTTCGCCATCTGCGCAGACCCGACGTCGCAGGCATGACGCCGAATTAAGCGAGACTGCCATCTCGCGCCTGCGGTCTTGGATCGCCCGAGGCGGCATGAAAATCACCGCATCGGCCCACCAATTGCTGCTACTCATTCCTGCTCAGGCCCGACCGATCATTTCAATCGGCCAGGACTGCTTCAAACATTTACTGCCCGGCGACCGCGGCGTTCACCGTGGCGGTATCGACGCGCACGCCGATGCCCATAGTGGACGAAACCGCCACCTTTTTCAGGTAGATGCCCTTGGCCGCTTGCGGACGCGCTTTTTGTAGCGCTTCGATCAGCGCGGCCAGATTGCTGCGCAGCGCATCGGCGCCAAACGAGGCGCGACCGATCGTGCCATGCACGATACCCGCCTTGTCGGCACGGAACTGCACCTGACCTGCTTTGGCGTTTTTCACCGCACCCGCGACGTCCGGCGTCACAGTACCCACCTTGGGGTTGGGCATCATGCCGCGCGGGCCGAGAATCTGACCCAGCGCACCGACTACGCGCATGGCGTCGGGTGAAGCGATGACGATGTCGAAATTGAGGTTGCCGGCCTTGACCTGCTCGGCCAGATCTTCAAAACCAACGATGTCTGCACCGGCGGCCTTGGCCTCTTCAGCCTTGGCGCCTTGGGCGAACACGGCTACGCGCTTGATCTTGCCGGTGCCCGCGGGCAGCACGACCGAACCCCGCACGACTTGGTCAGACTTGCGGGTATCCACGCCGAGGCTCACCGCCACGTCGATGGATTCGTCGAACTTGGCGACCGCGCACTCCTTGACCAACACCAGCGCATCATCCAGCGCGTACAGCTTGTTGGAATCGACCTTGGCGCGCAAGGCCGCATAACGTTTGGGCATCTTGGCCATTTACACGCCCTCCACAGTAACGCCCATCGAACGGGCCGTGCCCGCGATAGTGCGAACAGCCGCGTCGAGATCAGCGGCCGTCAGGTCTTTCATCTTGGTGTTGGCGATCTCTTCGAGCTGAGCCCGGGTGATCTTGCCGACCTTGTCGGTATGCGGGCGGGCCGAGCCTTTGTCGAGCTTGATGGCCTTCTTGATCAACACACCGGCAGGCGGGGTCTTGATGATGAAGGTGAACGATTTGTCCGCGAAGGCGGTGATGACCACCGGCAGCGCGAGGCCCGGCTCCACACCTTGAGTCTGCGCGTTGAACGCCTTACAGAACTCCATGATGTTGAGGCCGCGTTGACCGAGCGCCGGGCCGATCGGCGGCGAGGGATTGGCTTTACCAGCTGGCACTTGCAGCTTGATGAAGCCGACAATTTTCTTTGCCATAGTGACTCCGAATGGGTACGAGCGCCTTTGTTTTCACAAGGCTCCCCGAAACCCGCCCTTTACGACTCACACTGCAACCCGGGCGGGATGGGCGGCAGCAATCAAACGATTTGCAGTTGCTCGCAAGTAACCATGCAGGTCAACAGGCGGTCAAAGCCGCTCGATCTGCTGAAACTCCAATTCAACCGGCGTGGCGCGACCGAAGATGGTGACCGAGACGCGAAGCCGCGACTTTTCGTAGTTCACCTCTTCCACATTGCCGTTGAAGTCGGTGAACGGGCCTTCCTTGATGCGGACCATTTCGCCCACCTCGAACTGCACCTTGGGACGCGGCTTGTCCGCACCCTCCTGCATCTGGCTCATGATCTTGTTGACATCCGCCTCGCTGATCGGCACGGGGCGATTTTTGGCGCCGCCCACGAAACCGGTCACCTTGCTGGTGTGCTTGACCAAATGCCAGGTCGCGTCGTCCATTTCCATTTCCACAAGCACATAGCCCGGGAAAAAGCGACGCTCGGTAATACTTTTATGGCCATTCTTGATTTCGACGACTTCTTCCGTCGGCACCAGAATGCGCCCGAATTTGGTTTGCATCCCCGCGCGCTCAATGCGCTCGGCGAGGTTGCGCTGCACGGCCTTCTCCATGCCGGAATAGGCGTGGACGACATACCATTGCTTGCCAGCTTGCGCCGCCATCGTTTGTGCTTCAGCCATACTCATGCTCCTAGCGCTTCCAACCAAGGATCAGGTCGTAGAGCACATATTCCAGCGATTTGTCGGTCAGCCAGAGAAAAAGGGCCATCAAAATAACAAACGCAAACACGATGCCCGTCATCTGCATGGCCTCTTTGCGCGTCGGCCAAACCACCTTCTTGGTTTCGCGCACCGCATCCTGCCCGTAGGCAATGAGCGCACGCCCCGGCTCGGAGAGGAAAAACACCACAACCGCGCCCGCCAGCAGTACCAGGAACGTGACGACGCGCACCCACATGGGCTGCCCGGCCAGACCATAAAACAGGCCCAGCGCGGCGAGCAGCAAGACCGCTGCCGCCCCCAACTTAGCTTTGTCCGCCCCAGTGGAGACGGTTTCGACAGACGGATTCGCCATATGGATTTACGCGCGTTCTACCCCGAAACGGTTCGGAGTGGCAGGGGCAGAGGGAATCGAACCCCCAACCTTCGGTTTTGGAGACCGACGCTCTGCCAATTGAGCTATGCCCCTGTACCTTCTAGCACCAAGGCCGTTGTCTGCGAAACAGGCAACGGCCGCAATTCAAACAGATTCGGGCTGGCCCCGCAGAGCGCCCTCACAAAACCCTGGTTCGGAGCGCACGCCGGATTTCTCCAGAAGCCACACCGAATCCAGGTTGAACGATTTACTCGATGATCTTGGCCACCACCCCGGCGCCGACGGTACGACCGCCTTCCCGGATGGCGAAGCGCAGACCCTCTTCCATCGCGATCG